>NZ_LDNX01000129.1:0-84914 GCF_001027955.1 Kocuria sp. SM24M-10
CCGGCCGGGCGTGCCGCAGGATGAGCCTGCGCGCGAGGAGTCAGCGGGTGACCCAGGTACGCTTCGTGACGGAGGACCAGTGGACCGTGTGGCCGTTGGAGAACCGCTGGCGCACCTCCGTGCCGTAGCGGTACTCGTCGGTGACGGGGTAGCCGTAGCCGCGCTCGAAACCGGCGGCCTTCCACCGCTGACCGATCGCCCCGGTCTCCTTCACGACCTTCGCACCGGTCCGGGGGCTCCACAGCACCTTGTGCACGGCGGTGCCGTGGCGGAATACCTGGTAGGCGCCGCCGCCGGTGAGCCCGGTGATCTCGCGGGTGGTGGGGTAGCCCAGGCCGTTCTCCCAGCGGTGGGCGGCGAACTTGCGGCCGATGGCTCCGTTGAAGTTCACCGGCTGGGCGCCGGTGGCGGGGCTCCAGTAGAAAGTGTGGTTCTTGGAGAAGCCCTGCAGCACGCCGCCGCCCATGAGACCGCCGCGTTCGTTGCCGGTGGGGGTGCCGAAGACGGCGGATCCGCCCAGGGCGTGGTACGTGCGCCCGATGGCGCCCTTGAGCGTGTACCCGACGGAACTGATCGGTGCCGTGGTGGGCACGGGAGCAGGGGCCGGAGCCGTGCCCACGGAGCTGCGGGCGTCGGCCGGGGCCTGGCCGGCAGCGTAGCCGTAGGACGCCACGGTGCCCACGAGCTTCCAGCTCTGCTTGTTGCCGGCCAGGGACCCGTCCACGTACGTCAGGCCGATGCCGATGACCGTCATGTCCGGGTCGGTGAGCACCTTGTTGTGTGCGGTGGATCCCTTCCACCAGGTCATGAGGTCGGTGACGGAGCGCTGCCAGGAGACCGCGTGGATCTCGCCGGCGTGTTTCCAGGAACCGGCCCGGGGGTCCTCGAGGAAGGTGTCCGTGTGGTTGATGACCTCCTGGCGGGTCAGCCGGTCGGACTCTCCCTGGGCGATCCCGGAGACCGTGGCCGAGTACTTGACCGGGGCGAGGCCCTTGGCCTTGCGATGGGCGTTGATCAGCTGCAGGAGCTGCTGGGCGTCGGCCGTCCGGGTGCTCGCGGAGACCTGGACGATGTCCGAGCTCGCCGCGGTGGCCGGGGCCGCCACCAGGATGCCGGTGGCGGGGACCGTCAGGGCGAGGGCGGCCGCGGCGAGGACCAGGCGGCCGGATGTGCGGCGGCGCGTCGGGGCGCGATGCTTGGCGTGGCTCATCGGGTCACCCAGATTCTCTTCGTCACGGTGGAGTAGTGCACGGTCCAGTTGTTGGAGAACCTCTGGCGGACCTCCGTGCCGTACCGGTATTCGCCGGTGGTCGGATAGCCGTAGCCGCGCTCGGCCCCGGCGGCGATCCACTCGCGACCGATCGCGCTGTTCTCCTTGAGCCAGTGGGCGCCGGTGGTGGGGCTCCACAGGATCCGATAGACCGCGCTGCCGTTGCGGAACACCTGGTGGGCGCCGCCGTTGACCAGGCCGCTGATCTCGTCGGTGACCGGGTAGCCGTAGCCGCGCTCGAAACCGCCGCGCTTCCAGGCGCCGCCGATGCCCGTGTTCTCCCGGACCAGGTGCGCGCCGGTGGTCTGTGTCCAGAGGAGCTTGTTGACGGCGGTGCCGTGGCGGAATACCTGGTAGGCGCCGCCGCCGGTGAGCCCGGTGATCTCGCGGGTGGTGGGGTAGCCCAGGCCGTTCTCCCAGCGGTGGGCGGCGAACTTGCGGCCGATGGCTCCGTTGAAGTTCACCGGCTGGGCGCCGGTGGCGGGGCTCCAGTAGAAGGTGTGGTTCTTGGAGAAGCCCTGCAGCACGCCGCCGCCCATGAGACCGCCGCGTTCGTTGCCGGTGGGGGTGCCGAAGACGGCGGATCCGCCCAGGGCGTGGTACGTGCGCCCGATGGCGCCCTTGAGCGTGTACCCGGCGGGCTGGACCTCGGTGACGGTGCCGGCAGGGGCGCGGCCGCCGAGGGGCTTGTAATATCGGTTCTTCGCCAGGTCCGCCAGCTGCGCCGAGGTGCCGCCGAAGACGTTGGAGTCCCCGCCGCCGGTGGCCCGCAGGAAGGGCCCGGTCTCGGAGTACTGCCAGATGTCGTAGCGAGTCCACCCAGCCGGGTACTTGTTCGGCGCGGATATGTCGTAGGCGGGCAGGTGCAGGGGGTGGTCGTTGAAGGCCGTGGAGTTGCCGGTGCACTGGTTCCACCAGTAGGCGCCGGTGTAGATCGCCGGAACACGCCCGGTGCGGGCCTTGTAGCGGTTGGAGAAGTCCCGGATCCAGGCGACCATCTGCGCGGGGGTGAGGTTGTAGCAGTAGTCCTGGCCGGCGGTGGCCTCCAGGTCCACCATGCCCGGGAGAGTCCTGCCGTCCGCGGACCAGCCACCGCCGTTGTTGATGAAATAGTCGGCCTGCACAGCTCCAGGGGCATCGTCGGGGTGGGCGAAGTGGTAGGCCCCGCGGATCATCCCTGATTCGTAGGCGCCCTTGTACTGGGCGGCGAACGTCGGGGACTTGTAGCCGCGGACTGGCTGGCCCTTGGTGTTGTAGCCGTCGGCGCTCTCGGTGGCCTTGATGTAGGCGAAGCGTGCGCCGGCTCTGTAGTCCTCGGTCCAGTTGACGACCGACTGGTTGCTGGAGACGTCGAGGCCTTGGATCCCGCTCGGCCGCCATGTCGTGTAGGCGGCCACCGAGCCCAGCCCGCTGGCGGCGGCGCGTCCCTCGGAGTCCTTGAACGACTCGCCGAGGGAGGAGCCGCTGATGGCGGTCCCGTCAGCCACCTGGCCGGTGTCCACGTCCTTCAGGGTCGACACGATCGCGCCGTCGGACTCCACGACCTCGGAGACCAGGTTGCCCTGCTGCTCGGCCGAGAGGGTGGTGGGGGCGGCATCTTCCGTGGCCGCGGTGGGTGTCAGTGTGGTGATGGCCAGCACCGCCGCCGTGAGGGCAGCGGGCAGCGTCAGTCGGGGGGGTGCTTTCACGCTGGGACGCCTAACTCGCATGGATCGTTGGGGGGAACGACTCGTGCAAGGCCATGGGGATGGGGGGAAGATCCTCTGGAGCCACGACGAGTATAAAGGCGCGTTTACATAAATAATCAATAACGGCGCGACGTGTTACACACATTCGGTCGGGTGCGTCTCGGAACGTGGCGCGCGGTGCCGGCGGCCATGATGAACCGCACTCGACCTCCGGAAGAGGACCGTGCACTCGCGCGCACCCCGGTGGTCTGCACGGGCAACGTCCGCCGCTCGCCGCGGGTGTCCGGATGCGGGGATCCTTCCGACCCACGACCGCGGCCTGCACGCAGCCGCCGAGCACCGGACCGGTAGGCCACCCCGGAGGTCCGGCGGGGTGTGGTTCCGGTGCCGGTCGTGGCACAGGAGCGCAACCGGTCGGTGCCCCGGCAGGTGGCGGAGGAGCCGTTCGAGGCCGCCGCCGCCGTCACCGCGCGAACGGCGCGGCGCGCGGAACGGCGCCCAGCACCGCCGGCTGAGCCGCGGCGCACCGGTTCACATCAGGGCGGAGACCAGCCGGCACACGTTGTCGAGGTAGCGGTGGGGCCAGGGCCGGCCCCGCCACTCCTCCAGGGTCAGCTCCCGGCTGATCGCCCGGTACTGCGCGTCGTTGGCCTGCAGCCGGGCCACCAGGTCCCCGCCGAAGGCCAGCAGCATGACCTCGTAGTCCAGGGCGAAGGACCGGAAGTCCAGGTTCGAGGACCCGATCATGGCCACGGTGCCGTCGACGGTGAGGTACTTGGCGTGCAGCACCGCCGGTGCCGGGTAGAGGTGGATGTGCACCCCGGCCTCCAGCAGGGCGCGGTAGTAGGAGCGCTGGGCGTGGCCGACGAAGGACTGGTCGGCCTCCGCGCCGACGAACAGGTCGATCCGCACGCCGCGGTAGGCGGCGGTGGTCAGGGCCGACAGCAGCGACTCGTCGGGCACGAAGTACGGGCTGGTGAGCGCCAGCGTCTCGGTGGCCTGGTGCACCAGCGCCGTGAAGACCCGCAGGTTCGGCTCGGAGGGGAACCCCGGCCCGGAGGGGATGAGCTGCATCGCGTGGGCCGGTCCGGAGGGCACCAGGGACGGTGCGTCCACGACGTGCTCGGCCGGCGTCAGGGTCTGCCCGGTCTCCAGGTACCAGTCCGTGGCGAAGACCGCCTCGACCGCCCGCACGATCTCGCCGCGCACCTGGAGGGTCAGGTCGGTCCACCGCCGCCCGGTGCGGGCGTTGCGGGCGCTGCCGTAGGCCGGGTCGATCATGTTGTGCGAGCCGAGGAAGGCCACCTCGCCGTCGACGACCAGCAGCTTGCGGTGGTTGCGCAGGTCCGGGCGGCGCCACCGGCCGCGCAGCGGGGCGATCGGCATCATCAGGTGCCAGTCGATGCCCGCGTCCGTGAGCCGGCGGCGGAACGCCCGCCAGCCCGGGTACTTCCGCGACCCGAGGTGGTCCATGAGCAGCCGCACCCGCACGCCGCGGCGCACGGCCTGGGCCAGGGCGGTGAAGAACCGGTCGGTGGTCCCGTCCCAGGCCATGATGTAGAACTCCACGTGCACGTAGGTCTGCGCGCTCGCGACGGCCTCGGCCATGGCGGCGTAGGTGCGGGACGCGTCGCCGTGCAGGTCCTCGTGGGTCCCGGTGACACAGGGCATCCCGGTGAGCCGGCGGGTCATCCGCAGCACGGACGCCAGCTCGGCGGACGGGTCGGCGCCGGGAGGCACCGTGGGCCGGTGCCCGGTGTGCTCGGCCAGCAGCCGGTTGACCTGTTCCTGGATCTCGTGCCGGCGCCCGCGCACGTAGGGGCTGCCGATCAGCCAGTACAGCGGGAAGCCGACGACCGGCACGAAGAGGATCAGCAGCAGCCACGCCGAGGACGAGGAGGGACGGCGGTTCTCCGGCACCGTGCCGACGGCCACCAGCTTGAGCCCGTACTCCAGGAGCACGAGTGCCACGGTCACCCAGTGCTCCCACCCCATGGAACGCGCCTTTCCCACAGCGCGCGGTGCGCTGCCGCTGTTCTGCAGTCTCGCGCGCTCCGGGCCGGGGCACCAGCGGGCCGACCGGGCGAACTGTGACGACGCCCCAGGTGCGGCCGTGCCGCCGGAGTGGTTAGGTGTGTGCCACGAGGCAGGTGCGAGGCCGGCGGCGGGGCCGACACGACCCGTGCGGCCGCCGCGCGGCGCGACGGCCACCATCCCGGGAGGGGCGCAGTGGAACGGAGCTACTACCAGCGCGGACGGCTCAGGACCGTGGAGCAGATCGAGGACGTCGCCCCGGTGCAGTCCTCGGCCGCGGGGGTCCGGTGGGAGGCCCTGGGGCCGGAGGTCGACGCCGCCGCCCTCGGAATGCCGGAGGACTGCCTCGAGGCGTTCCACCGGGCGGGCTGGGTCTTCGTGCGCCCCACCCTCGGCACCACCCGGCTCGTCGCGGAGCCGCGGGCGGACGGGACGGCACCGCCGGCCGGGGTCCTGGTCAGGCGCCAGGACGGCCGCTACGGGATCGTCACGCGCCGCCTGGTGGTGCAGCTGCTGCAGGAGATCCCCGAGGAGGACGCCGCCGCCGTCCTGGCGGAGCTGGACCTGGACGAGGTCGGACGGCTGCGCTTCGCCCCGAACCTCTTCGAGGTGGACGCCACGGCCTATCCGGACGCCCTCGACGCCTCCGTGGCCCTGCACGACGACCCCCGGGTCAGCCTCGCCGAGCCCAGCTTCCAGGAGCACGTCCCCGGCCGGGCCGCGCCGGCCGACCCCCGCTACCGGGAGCAGTGGCAGTGGTCGAACACCGGGCAGACCGGCGGCACGCCCGGCGCGGACGTCGCCGCCGAGGCCTCCTGGGAGCGCACCCGCGGGGCCGGCGTGCGGGTGGCCGTGATCGACAACGGCTTCCTGACCACGCACGAGGACCTGCGGGACGGGGTGCTGGGCACGTCCGGGTACTTCACCGACCCCGGCCCGGCACCCGGCGGACGGCCGCGGTTCGTGCCCGGCACGGCCGGCATGCCGTCCGGCGACCACGGGACCTTCTGCGCCGGGATGGTCGGCGCCCGGCAGGGCAACGACCGGGGCGGCTCCGGGGCCGCCCCTGAGTGCGGGCTCGTGCTGCTGGCGTGCCTGCCGGACCAGGTCGGCGACCAGACGACCCTGGCGCGGGCGGTGGCCTGCGCCGCCGATCCGTCGTCGGAGGTCCCCGGGGCCGATCCGGGGCCCGGGGCCGACATCGTGGTCTGCAGCCTGGGCCCCAACGACGCCGCGTGGGAGCTGGCCACGGTGCTGGACCTGGCGCTGGCCTCGGTGGCGCGCGGGGCCCGCGGCGGCGCCGGCATGGCGGTCTTCTGGGCGGCCAGCAACGGGCGGAACGTCGACGTGCTCGAGGACGAGGTCGTCTCCCACCCGGACGTGGTCGCCGTGGTGCGCTCCACCCACGACGACCTCGAGGACCACGCGGCCCGGGGTCCGGCGGTCGAGCTGATCGCGCCGGGCGTGGACGTGTTGAGCACCGGGGGCGACGGCGGCTACCACGTGGCCACCGGCACGAGCTTCGCGGCCCCGTGCGCGGCCGGCTGCGCGGCCCTGGCGCTGGCGGTGAACCCCGGGCTCACCGGGGCGCAGCTGCGGGCGGTCCTGCGGCAGTCCGCGGCGAAGATCGGCGGCGCGTCCTACGACGACGCCGGGCACGACGACGACTACGGCTACGGGCGGGTCAGCGCCGCGGCCGCCGTGCAGGCGGCCGCGGCCCTGCTCCCCGCGCCGGTGAGGGAGATGTCATGAGCGAGGACGATCCGACCGAGGACGTGGTGGGCGGCGGTCCGTTCCTGCCCCCGCTGATCCACGTGGAGGTCCACGGGGCCGAGCTGGGCGACCTGCGGGACTTCGCCCGGGAGACCGGCGCGGACCTGGGCTGCCGGGCCACCCCGCGGCGGGAGGCCGAGGGCTGGACGGTGGACGCCTACCTGCCGGAGGACCGGCTCGAGGCCGCCCGCGGCGCCCGCTCCGGGGCCCGGGTGCGGCTGGAGGTCCGGGAGAACGCCACCGCCGTGGGCCGGGAGCGCCAGGCCGAGGTCGGCACCGGCAACCGGTTCCTCGCCCGTGACGCGGCGGCGGGCGAGGCGGTCCGCGGCCGGGCGGTACCGGGTGGAGCGGCACCGGGAGAAGCCGCGGACGGTGAGGCCGGCCGCGGCGCGGCCACCGTTCCCGGCACGCAGCTGCGTCCCGTGCGGGGCCTGGGGGGAAAGCGCTGATCGCCATGAGCTACCTCAACGTCGACGAGATCGAGACGGCCCTGCAGTCCCTGGCCGCCGAGTACCCCGGGCTCACGGAGCTCATCGAGCTGCCGCACCGCACGCACGAGGGCCGGCGCGTGCGGTGCCTGCGCATCGGGGCCGATCCGCAGCGCCCCGGGGTGCTGCTGCTGGGCGGGGTGCACGCCCGGGAGTGGGTGCCGCCGGACGCGCTCGTGTCCCTGGCCGCGGACCTGCTGGAGGCCGCCACCCGCGGCACGGGCCTCGACTACGGGGACCACCGGGTGCCCGCCGACCAGGTACGGCAGGTGCTGGAGGGCACCAACCTCTACGTCGTCGCGTGCGTCAACCCGGACGGGCGCCGGCACAGCCAGACCGCCGAGCCCATGTGGCGTAAGAACCGGCGCCCGCACCCGGCCGGCGGCCTCTGCACCGGGGTGGACGTCAACCGCAACTTCGACTTCCTCTGGGAGCACACCGCGAAGTTCCACCCCGACGCGGACGTGGCCACCTCCGCCGACCCCTGCGACCCCCGCCAGGTCTACCGCGGGCCCGCGGCCGCCTCGGAGCCGGAGACCCGCAACGTCGTGCACCTGCTGGACACCCGTCCGGGGATCCGCTGTCACGTGGACGTGCACAGCTTCGTGCCGGTGATCCTGCACAACTGGGGCAGCGACGAGCACCAGAGCACGGACCAGGAGCAGAACTTCCGCAATCCCGCCTTCGACGCGCTGCGCGGGATCCCCGGGGACACCGCCTACCAGGAGTACCTCCCGGCCGCGGACCTCGAGGCCGAGCTGGCGCTCGGGGCGCGGATGAGCGAGGCGATCCGGGAGGTGCGCGGGGACGAGTACCCGGTGGTGCCGGCCTTCGGCGGGCTGTATCCCACCTCCGGGGCCAGCGACGACTACGCCTACAGCCGGCACTTCAGCGACCCGTCCCGGACCCGGGTGCTGGGCTTCACGATCGAGTGCGCCCACAGCTTCCAGCCGCCCTGGGCCGAGGCCGAGCAGGTCATCCGTGAGGTGTCCGCGGGCCTGCTGGCGCTCGCCGTGGCCGTCACCGACCCGGCGGCGCCCGAGGTCCGCACGCCCGCGGAACGGGAGGGCTCCGCCTGAGCATCGCGGCCGCTCCGGTGACCCGGCCCGGCCCGGTGCTCGGGCGCCGTTCGGGGCCGGTGCGTCAGCGCTGCCCGGCACGGCGGATCGGACCCGACCTGTTCCGGTCTGCCGGGCGGCGACGAGGTCAGGCCCTCGGGCCCCGGCAGCGGTCGAAGGTCTCCCGGGCCACCGACCAGGTGGTCTTGCCCACCTCGAAGTGGTCGGTGAGCATGTACACCCCGACCCAGCGCTGATAGGTCCACGCCCGGTCCAGGAACCTGGGGTCTCCCGGCCCGGTGTAGCGGTCGTAGACGGCACGGACGAACTCCTCGCCGTACTCGTGCAGCTCGGCGAAGTCCACGGCCGGGTCCCCCAGGCACATGTCGCTGAAGTCGATGACCCCCAGCCGCCCGGCGGCCTCGTCCCAGAGCAGGTGCCGGCTGTAGACGTCGTTGTGGGAGAACACCACCGGCAGGTCCGCGGCCAGCAGCGCGTCGACGTCGGCGAGGATTTCCTCCACCTCGGCCAGCTCACCGGGCGTCAGCACGGCCGGCAGATGGGCCGCGACCCCCTCGCGGACCTCCCGCTGGTCCTCCGCCAGGTAGGACGACGGCACCCGCTCCAGCGGCGTCCCGGCGACCGGGGCGGTGTGCAGGGCGGAGAGGAACCCGGCCAGCTGACCGACGAGGGCCTCCCGCTGCACCGCCGGAAGGGCGGCCATCAGCTCCGGGGTCAGCGTCCGCCCCGGCACGATCGGATAGCCGGCGAACGAGCCGTCGGGCGCCACCCGGTCGTAGCGCGGGATCCGGACCGGCAGCGGCCCGGCGAGACCGTCGCCGGCAGGATCACCGGATCGATCACCCGGCCGATCAGCGGAGTGGTCGGCCAGACGACCGGCGAGGTGGTCGAGGACCTCGATCTCCCGGCCGAGTCCGTCCGCGTAGGGCGCCTGGAGCGGGAAGCGGAACACCCGGGCGTCGTCGAGGAGGACGACGACGTGGTCCCAGCCCTCCGTGATGCGCCGGGCCCGGGACCAGCGCAGGTCCGGGAAGGCGGCGGCGATCCGGTCCAGCTCGTCCATGGGAGTCCTTCCGTGCGGCCCGGCTGCCCGCCGGCTGTGCCCAGGATAGAGCCGTCCCCGGGGCCACGGCACGGGAGCCGGACCGCTCACGGCGGAGCCGCTCAGGGCGGAGCCGCGCACAGCAGAAACGGGTTCCGCCCGGTGCGGGCCGGGTCCACGCTGGGGCCATGAACACCACCACCGCACCACCCAGGACCCCGCTCGACGACGAACTGGCCTCCCGGCTGCTGGAGCAGCGCATCATCGTGCTGGGCGCCGAGCTGGACCAGGCCACCGGCAACCGGCTGTGCACCCAGCTGCTGCTGCTCTCCGCCCAGGACCCGCGCCGGGACATCAGCCTGTGGATCAACTCCCCGGGCGGCTCCGTCCCGGCGATGCTCGCGATCATGGACGTCATGCGGATCATCCCCAACGACGTCTCCACCCTCGCCATGGGGCTGGCCTGCAGCGCCGGGCAGTTCCTGCTCTCGGCCGGCACCCCGGGCAAGCGCTACGCCCTGCCGCACGCGCGGATCCTGCTGCACCAGGGCTCGGCCGGGATCGGCGGCACCGCGGTGGACATCGCCATCCAGGCCGAGGACCTGCGCCACACCCGGGACACGGTCCTCGGGCTCATCGCCGAGCACACCGGCCGGCCGATCGAGCAGATCACGGCCGACTCCCAGCGCGACCGCTGGTTCACCGCCGAGGAGGCCCGCGCCTACGGGTTCGTGGACCGGGTCATCGCCGGGCTCGACGACGTGCGGCCCCGCGCCGCCACTCCCACCGCGACGCCCGCCGCGTCGCCCGCCGTTGCGGGGGTGGGGTCATGAGCACCTACACCGTGCCCTACGTCGTCGAGCGCACGCCCCACGGGGAGCGCAGCATGGACGTCTTCAGCCGGCTGCTGGCCGAGCGGATCGTCTACCTCGGCACCGAGATCGACGACGGCGTCGCCAACGTCCTGATCGCCCAGCTGCTCTACCTCGACTCCTACGGCTCCGAGCAGCCGATCGGCTTCTACATCAACTCCCCGGGCGGCTCCACCACGGCGATGCTCGCCGTCTACGACGCCATCCAGTACGTGGGCGCCCCCGTGGACACCACCTGCGTGGGCCAGGCCGCCTCGGCGGCCGCGGTGCTGCTGGCCGCCGGCGCCCCGGGCCGCCGCTCCGTGCTGCCGCACGCCCGGGTGGTCCTGCACCAGCCCGCCGCCCAGGGCCAGGGCACCATTCCGGACCTCATCCTCGAGGCCGAGCAGATCGCCCGCACCCGCGCGCAGCTGGAGGAGGTCCTGGCCCGGCACACCGGGCGCACCCCGCAGCAGATCCGCGAGGACACCGACCGGGACCTGGTGCTCACCGCCGAGGAGGCGGTGGCCTACGGGGTGGCCGACCGGGTGGTCACCCCGCGGGAGGTCCGGGCCCGGTGACCCGGGGCATCGGCACCGCGGGACGGCGCTGCGGGGCGCGGCCGCTCAGACGGCCAGGGCCACAGGCCCGGCCAGGCAGACCGGCCCGCCCGGCACCACCCAGGCGGCCGGGGACGCGTCCCGCAGCACCCCGGTGGTCCCGGCCGTGAGGTCGAGCAGGTTCAGCCCCAGCGCCCCGACCACCGCGGCGATGATCTCCGAGGACGGGTCCTTCACCCCGCGCTCGATCTCCGAGAGGTACTGCGTGGACACCCCGGAGGTGCGGGCCACCTGCGCCAGGGTCAGGCCCTGGGCCAGGCGGTGGCGGCGCAGGAACATCCCCAGCACCGACCGCCACAACGGGTCCACGGGCGCTCGCGGCGCCGCCCGCTCCCGGGGCGCGGGCGCCGGGAGATAGGCCGGTGTGGGCTCGATCACGTCGCTCATGGACCCATGCTAGGTCCGTCCCGGCGCCGGCGGGCGGGTCCTCTGCTGTGAGCGGATCACCGCGCGCCTGTCCCCGCGGCGGACGCGGTGGGATACTGCTGGCATGGGATCGCCGCAGGTGGGCGAGCTGGTCCAGGAGGGGGCGAGGGCGCTCGAGCAGGCCGACTGGCCCGCCGCGCGCCGGGCCCTCGAGCGCGTCCTGGACAGCGGCGGATCCTCCGAGCACGCGGTGGCCGCCGAGGGCCTGGGCCTGGCCCTGTGGTTCGAGGGCCGGATCGCGGAGGGCATCGAGTGGCGCGAGCGCGCCGTCGGCAGCTACGCGGCCCAGCACCGGGTCCACGACGCCGCCCGGGTGGCGGCCTGGGTGTCCGACCAGCACCTGATCGCGGGCCGCCCGTCCGCGGCCCGGGGCTGGCTCGCCCGGGCCGAACGGGTCCTCGGGGACACCCCCACCGGCGTGGGGCACGGCTGGGTGGCGATCGGGCGGGCGCAGCAGGCCGAGGCCGTCGAGGAGCAGGCCGCCCAGGCAGAGCGGGCGCTGCGCATCGGCCGGGAGACCGGGGCGGAGGACCTCGAGATCCTCGCGCTGAGCCTGCTGGGCAAGGCGGAGCTGACCGCCGGGCACCGGGAACCGGGCCTGCGGCTGCTCGAGGAGGCCATGGTCGCGGCCACGGCGGGCCGGATCCGCAACGTCCACACCCTGGGCGAGACCTACTGCACCCTGGTGGCGGCCTGCGCCGAGGCCGAGGAGTGGGAGCGTGTGGTGGAGTGGTGCGAGCGCGTGGAGGACTTCGCGCAGACCCACCAGGCGGCGCCGTTGCTGGGGGTGTGCCGGACCGTGCACGCCGACGTGCTGATCGCCACAGGCCACTGGGCCGAGGCCGAGGCGGCGCTGACGTCCGCCCTGGCCACCCACGCCCGCGCCATTCCGGAGCTCAGCGTCCCGGCCCGCGCCTCCCTCGCCGAGCTGCGGATCCACCAGGGCCGGCTGCGCGAGGCGGAGCACCTGCTCGCCCGGCGCGAGGAGCACCCCGCGACCCTGCGGGCCCTGGCGCTGCTGCACCTGGCCGAAGGGCGGGCGCAGGTGGCGGTCTCCCTGCTCGAGCGCGGCCTGTCCGAGACGGAGGGGCACGCGGTGCGCACCGCGCAGCTGCTGGCCGCCCTCGTCGACGCCCGCTTGACGGCCGGGGACCCCGCCGGTGCGGAGGTGGCCGTCGAGCAGCTCCAGCGCATCGCCGAGGAGTCCGGGGTGCGGCTCGGCGCGGCGCGCGCCGACCTGGCGGCGGCCCGGCTCGCCCTGGCCACCGGGGACCGCGCCGCTGCGGCGGAGTCCGCCCGGCGGGCCCTGCGGGCCTTCGGCGTGCTGGCGATGCCGCTGGACGTCGGTCTCGCCCGGCTGGAACTGGCGCGTGCGGTGCTGGGGGACTCGCCGGAGCTGGCGCGGGAGGAGGTGCTGGCCGCCCAGACCGCCTTCCGGGAGCTCGGGGCCGCCCGGGAGCTGGACGCCGCGGCCCGGCTCCTGCGCGAACTCGGGGGCGGCACGGCACCCCGGCCGCGGAGCAGCGGCGAGCTGACCGCGCGCGAGCACGAGGTGCTGGACCTCATCGCCCTCGGGATGTCCAACGCGCGGATCGCCCGGGTGCTGGGGATCAGCCAGAAGACCGCCGGGCACCACGTGAGCCGGATCCTGACGAAGCTCGGGGTGCACAACCGCGCGGAGGCGGCCGCGCACACGGTGGCCACCGGCTGGGACAGCGGCTGACGGACCGGAGCCGGGGGACACGGGCAGGGGTGGCGGGACAGGAGCTGCGGATAGGGACCGGGGGATGGGGACCGGATAGGGCGTTCTCCCGATGTCCGGCCCCGCCGATCGGCGGATGCTGGATGGCGTGACATCCCTTCACCGCACACCAGCAGCAGGCCTCGACCCGAGGCATTCGCACCACCGATCAGGAGACCCCGCCATGTCACAGACCCTCAGCACCCCGGCACCCGGCACCCCCACGGCCGACCAGCAGCTCAAGGCCAAGCACCGCGCCATCTGGGCCTCGGGCGACTACCCGGCCATGGTGGAGACGTTCCTGCTCCCGCTGGGCCCGCGCCTCGTCGAGGCCGCCGGCATCAGCGCCGGCCGGCGCGTCCTGGACGTCGGCGCCGGCACCGGCAACGCCTCCCTGCCCGCGGCCGCCACGGGCGCCCGCGTCACCGCGAGCGACCTGACGCCCGAACTGCTTGACGTCGGCCGGCGCCGCGCCGAGGCCGCCGGGCTCCACCTCGACTGGATCGAGGCCGACGCCGAGGACCTCCCGTTCGCGGACGGCTCCTACGACGTGGTGATGTCCTGCATCGGCGCCATGTTCGCTCCCCACCACCAGCGCACGGCCGACGAGCTGGTGCGGGTGACCCGCCCCGGCGGGACCCTCGCGCTGCTGAGCTGGACGCCCGAGGGGCTGGTGGGGGAGCTCTTCCGCACCATGAAGCCCTTCGCCCCCGCCCCGCCGCCGGGTGTGCAGCCGGCGCCGCTGTGGGGCAGCGAGGAGCACGTCCGGGGGCTGTTCGGCGGACGGGTGGAGTTCGCCACGGTCCACCGGGACGTCCTCGAGGTCACAGCCTTCGCCCGGGCCCGCGACTTCGGCGAGCACTTCCGGGCCAACTACGGCCCCGCCGTCGCCGTCCGGGCCAACGCGGCACGGGAGGGCCGGGCCGAGGAGTTCGACGCGGCGCTCGACGAGCTGTGCGAGCGCTGGAACCGCGGCACCGCCGACCGGGCCCGCTTCGAGATGGAGTACCTGCTCACGACCGGCACCCGCGCCTGAGCCGCGCCGGGTGAGCCCAGGATCCGCACGGCCCCGGAGGTCACCTCCGGGGCCGTGCGGCCGTCCGCGTGCAGGGCGGTGCTCCGTGGGGTCAGCCCGGGGTGGAGGACGGCCGCCCGGTGCGGGAGCCGAGCAGTGCGCGCGCCGTGGTGCGGGCGAGCGCCACGGGATCGGAGGGGGCACCGCGCAACAGGCTGCTGAGCACCCCGTTGTAGAGCAGCAGCAGCGTGGAGGCCGTCGCGGCCGGGTCCTCGTGCCCGGCGTCGCGGGCCAGGCCCGTCAGCCGGTCGGTGACGATCCGGGTGTCCTGGCGAATCAGCTCGAAGACCGGGTCGCTGCGCCCGTCCTCGGGGGCGGGGCGCTCGGAGGCGGTGGCCAGGAAGCAGCACCACTGGGTCGGTCCCGCGGCGGCGCGGAAGGTCTCGACGGCGTCGAAGACCGCCAGCAGGCGCTCCTCCGCGGAGCCGGCACCGGCCACGGCCGCGTCCCAGTGCTGCGTCCAGGCGTCGAGCCGGCGGGAGAGCACCTCGCGCAGGAGGTTGTCCTTGGAACCGAAGTGCTTGTACAGCGTCACGATCGCCACGCCGGCGGAGGCAGCCACCCGGTCCACGCCCGTGACGGCGATGCCCTCCTGGAAGAAGAGCGTCTCGGCGGCGTCGAGGATGCGATCCCGGGTCTGCTGGGGGTTGGCCATGCCGCTAGTATAACGACTGTTATGGTGAAACGATCGTTATGCTGATGGAGGTGCCGGCATGGTGGGAACCACGGTGGACCGACGCGGTGCGTCCGGTCTGGGGGCGGCGGTGGCGGGGATGCTGCTGATCGCGGCGACGTACGGCATGGCCCGGTTCGGGGTGGGCCTGTTCGCGCCCCGGATCGGTGCGCAGCGGCCGGAGCTCATGGACGTCCTCGGCTGGGCGGGGGCCGCGCAGTTCACCTCCTACTCCCTGGCGGCCGTGCTGGCCGCCCGGCTGGTGGACCGGCGTCCTCGAGCCGGCCTGCTGCTGGCGGGCACCACGGCGGTCACGGGGTGCCTGGGCGTGGCGGTCGCCCCCACCCCGGCGCTGTTCGTGCTCGCGGTGTTCATCGGCGGAATGGGCGGGGGCTTCGCCTCTCCCGCCCTGGTGCCGGTCATCGACGCAGTGGTGGCCCCGCGCGCCGGCGCGGCGGCGCAGTCCGTGGTGAACTCCGGAACGGCCGTGGGGGTGATCGGGGCCGGCGTGGTCGCCTCGGCGGCCGCGTCGGTCGGCGCGGCCTGGCTGTTCATGGCCCTGGTCTGCGCGGCGGCCACGGTGGCGGCGTGGTGGCCCGTCCGGGCGCGCGGTGACCTGCCGGCCGCCCGGCCCGCCGCGGCTCCGCCCGCCCTGCCGGTCCGGGGCCCGTGGCGGCTGCTCGCCGTCCCGGCCGCGGCGGCGGTGATCGCCGGAGCCGGTTCCGCCCTGATCTGGACCTTCGGGCCGCTGCTGATCACCGCCTCCGGTGCCGTGCCCGCGGAGCGGGTCGGCCGGCTGTGGATCGCCCTGGGGCTCGGGGGAGTGCTCGGCGTCCTTACCGGAGCGCTCGTGCGGCGGGCGGGCACCCGCGGCGGATGGTGCTGGTGTGCGGGCGCCCTGGCCGTGGCCGAGGCCGGCGTCGGGGTGTCCGTGGCGGTGGGCAGCGCCGGAGCGGCCTACGCCGGCATGGCGATCTTCGGTGCCGGCTACATGGGCCTGTCGGGCGTGCTCATCCTCTGGGCGCGCCAGGTCTGGCCCGGCAGCGCCGGGGCGGGCACGTCCGTGCTCTTCATCGCCCTGGCCACCGGGCAGGCCCTGGGCTCCGTGGGCTTCGGGCTGGCCCGCGACCTCGTGGACCCCGCCGTCCTGGCGGTGCTGGCCGCCGGACTCTGCGCCGCCGGTGGTCTCGCCGCGCTGGCCGGACGGCGGTGACCCCGCCGTCCGAGCGGCTCCGGAAGCATCACAACGCGGCCGCCGGGACCGCAATCTTCCGCCGATCCTTGATCAGCAACCACAGGGTTGCCTATTCTGGTCGCGTGGACATCCTCTTCCAGGCGCTCGCGCACCCCGCGCGGCGGATCCTGCTCGAGGAGCTGGGCGCGCGCAACGATCAGAGCCTCTTCGAGCTGACCGTGCGCCTGACCACCGGCCACGGCCTGTCCCTGACCCGCCAGGCCGTGACCAAGCACCTGGCCGTGCTGCGCGAGGCCGGCCTGGTGACCAGCACCGTCCGGGGCCGCACCACGGTGCACCACCTGGACACCACCCCGCTCACCGACCTGCGGCAGTGGCTGGACGCCCTGCCGCCCCCACCGAAGGACGAGTCATGAGAATCACCACCGCCAGCATCTTCGTGGACGACCAGGCCAAGGCCCTGGAGTTCTACACCACCAAGCTCGGCTTCCAGCTCAAGACCGACGTGCCGGCCGGGCCCTTCCGCTGGCTGACCGTGGTTTCGCCCGAGGTCCCGGACGGCGTGGAGCTGTTGCTGGAGCCCTCCGAGCACCCGGCCGTCCGCCCGTTCAAGGAGGCGCTGGTGGCCGACGGCATCCCCTTCAACAGCTTCGCCGTGAAGGACGTGCAGGCCGAGTACGAGCGGCTCAATGGGCTGGGGGTGCGCTTCGTGCAGGAGCCGGCGCAGATGGGGCCGGTGACCACCGCGGTGCTCGACGACACCTGCGGCAACCTCATCCAGATCGCGGCGATGAACGAACCGGGGTAGGGCCCCGGGCGGTGAGACCGTCCGACAGGTGGCACCGTCGTGTGTGCCACGTTGACACGGTCCTGCGATCAGGCAGCGCGCGCCGACCAGCGGTCCGCTGCGTGGCTCAGGTGCTCGGTCTTCAGGCGGCGCAGCACCGGCAGCAGAGATGCGGGGGTGTAGTCCGGCTTGGCGACCACGGGGGTGCCCTCGTGCCCGTGGGCGGCGAGGAGGGCCTCGAAGCCGGATTCGTGGCGCTCCAGCAGCACGTGGCTGAAGTAGTGCTCGTTGAACACCCGGGACAGCTCCAGGGCGTAGGCCCAGGTGGGGGAGCCGGCCTCGGTGCAGGCCTGGGAGCAGTCCCAGTCGGCGGGGGTTCCCACGGCCTCGAGCTGCGAGCGCAGCACGCGCTCCAGGGCCTCCGGGGTGAAGGCGACGGTGAGCTCGGCGACGTCGTCGACGATCTCGAACCGGGTGACGGTGAGGCCGGCGGGGGAGCCGGAGCGCAGGTAGCGCTGGGCGTCGGTGAACAGGGGGGTGGGGGTCATCGGATTCTCGCTTGTCCGTCGAGGGGGATACGGAGCGGGTGGGTGTGTACGAGCGTATCCGGATGACTATGCATGTGGGAGGTGGTTTCTGTCCCCACATGGTCGTCTCGGGACCGGACAAAAGTCTATTGTCAGGGTCTGGTCCCTATGCGGGAAGTGATCCGGCATCGACGTTCGTCCAGACGGGTCCGCTCAGGCCCTCTCGGGGCCACGGCACACAGAGACGTGTGCCCGGTGGGACTATCCTGAGCTCCTCGCAAATCCTTGGCGCCCTTGCGCTGTCCGCGCCACTCCTCCGCCATGAAAGGCCTGCATGCCGTCCGTGTCCGCTGCCCCGTCGCGTCGTCGTCGTGGTCTGCCCGCCTCTGTTGCCTTCTGGGTGCAGGCCTCCGTGCTGGTGGTGCTGATGGCCGCCTCCAGCGCGCCGAGTCCGCTGTACCCGCTGTACCAAGAGCTGTGGGGCTTCCCGCCGGTGGTGATCACGGTGGTCTTCGCCGCCTACGTCCTCGCCCTGCTCACCGCCCTGCTCACGGTGGGCTCGCTGTCCGACCACCTGGGCCGCCGTCCGGTGGTGCTCGCCTGCCTGGGGCTGGAGATCGTCTCGATGCTGGTGTTCGCCCTGGCCGGCAGCGAGGCGGCGCTCGTGGCGGCACGCCTGGTGCAGGGCGTGGCCACGGGCGCCGCGATGGGCGCGCTGGGCACCTATCTCATCGAGCTGGAACCGCCTGCCCGTCCGGGGCTGGGCACGGTGCTCAACGGGGCGGGGCCCACGCTCGGCCTGGCTGCCGGGGCGGTGGCCTCCAGCCTGATCGTCGCCGCGGCGCCCGGTGCGGTGCACTCGATCTACGTGGTGCTGCTGGCCGTGCTCGTGCTGCAGGTGGTGGGCACGGCGCTGAGCCCCGAGACCGTCGAGCGGACGCCCGGGGTCCTGGCCTCGCTGCGGCCGCGGGTCCAGTTCCCGCCGGCGGTGCGGCGCTCGGCCCTGTGGGTGCTGCCGGCCGCGGCGGCCACCTGGTCCCTGGGCGGACTGGTCCTGTCCCTGGGGCCCAGCGTGGTCCGCTCGATGACCGGGGAGGACTCCGTCGTCCTCACCGGCCTGCTCGTCGCGGCGCTGACCGGCACCGGCGGGCTGACCACGCTGCTGCTCGGTGCGGTCCGGGCCGCCCGCGTCCTGGTGTTCGGCATGAGCACCCTGGTAGTGGGCATGGCCGCCACCGTGGCCGGCCTGCTCACCGGGTCCGTGGGGCTGTACTTCGCCGCAACCGTGGTGGCCGGGGTCGGCTTCGGCGCCGGCTTCCTCGGCGTGCTGCGCACGCTGCTGCCCCAGGCCGCCCCGCACCAGCGGGCGGGCCTGCTCTCGGCGATCTACGTGGTGAGCTACCTGGCCAACAGCATCCCCGCGGTCGCCGCCGGTGCGCTGGCCGGGCGGATAGGCCTGGTGCCCACCGCGGTCGGCTACGCCGGGATGGTCCTGCTCCTGGCGCTGTTCGTGCTTGCCGGTCAGGCGGTCCGGGCGCGGCCGTCGGCGGGGCCGGGTTCGGCGGGTCCCTAGGCCACGAAGAGGCAGAACGGATGCCCGGCCGGATCGGCGAACACGTAGAGCGGTTCGTCGGGGTCGTCCGTGCGGTCGAGCAGCTGCTCGGCGCCCAGCTCCAGCGCGCGCTCCCGCTGGGCGTCCAGCGACTCCCTGTCCGGGACGGTCAGGTCCAGGTGCAGCTGCTGGGCAACCCCTGAGGCATCGGGCCACGTCACCCGCGGCAGCGCCGGGACCGCCTGGAAGGCCAGCTTCCGCCCTCCGTGCGCGTCGGTGAGCACCAGCCACTCCAGCTCGTCGGCGGCGCCGTCCGCCGGCGGCTCGTCCCCGGGCCGGTATTGCAGGCCCAGCAGCTGCCGGTAGAACTCCGCCAGGCCCCGGACGTCCGTGGCGTCCAGGACAGTGGTCTGCAGGTGCGGATAGTCGGCCATGAAGGGTCCTTCCCCGGTCCTTTCCCGTGGTGCTCCTGCCTCACCGTAGTCAGGGGCGGTGGAGTGCGGAAGGCACGGGAAGCTGGCAGGTGGGGGACACGCCCCTGTTACGCGGCTCACGGAGGCTGGAGGCGGGCGGCTGTTCCGTCGGTCCACGCTGCATCCCGGAAGGACTCCTCACGATGACCGTGACCCTCAGCATCCTCACTGCCGAGACTCCCGCCGGGGCGGTGGAGTGGGCCCGGCTGTTCTCCTACCAGCTGCCGGCCGGCCACGACCCCGGTCTGCCGGTGGTGCTGGAGTCCCTGACCGCGGGCCGGCGCCAACCTGGGCACACCTACCGGTGGACGGACTACCGGGTCCCGGTGGAGCTGGTCCCGTCCTGCCTGCTGGACACCGAGCACGAGGCGGAGCTGCGCCACGGGCGGATCACGGGCTTCCACGGCGTGGACCTGCTGCCCGTGGTGGCCGAGTACGCCGTGGCGCGGGCGGAGCTGCGCGAGCCCGAGGAGCCCGGCGCGCCCCTGTCCCCGGCCGCCTGAGCGGTCCGCCGCCGGCCCGACGCGCTAGTGTTTGCAGGTGCCACTCAGCCCCCCCCGGGTGGCGCCCCGTCGTCGGAAGAGCCCTGCCGTGGACGCCCTCCTCGCTCCTCGTTCCCTGGTCCCCAAACAGTTCCACGAGCTGTCGCTGCGCGGCCGGGTGGTGGTCAGCCAAATGCCGCAGGCCGTCACCACGGCCCTGCTCCTGCTGGTCCTGGCCGTCGTCCGGGCACCCTGGCTGGCGGACCCGCTGGTGCTCTGGGGCGGAGCTCTCACCGCCGTGCTGACCCTGGCATGCGCCCTGGTGCCGTGGGACCGGCTGCCCGAACGGTCCTACCTGGCCATCCCGGTGCTGGACTTCGTGCCGATCGGGCTCCTGTTCGAGGGCCTGTTCCCCAACGTGCTCGGGGTGCCGTTCCTCGCCGCGATCCCGGTGCTGTGGCTGGTCGCCTCCGCGCAGCTGCCCCGGTCCGCCGCCGCGCTCGGGGCGCTGCTGACCACGGCCATGCTGTGGACGCCGGAGCTGCTGCGCCCCGGGCCGGTGGTCCTCTCGGCCCTGACCGCTCCGCTGCTGATCCCGCTGATGATCCTGGCCATCGGCACCATGGCGCAGGTGCTGGTCAACAGCGCCGAGGCCAAGGACGCGCAGCTGCGCCGGCTGCTGGCCGCCGGCGACCGCCGGGAACGGCTGCTGAGCACCGTGCTGGACTCCGTGGAGGTCGGAGTGCTCGCCCTGGACGAGACCGGGCGGCCCCTGCTCACCAACAACGGGCGGCTGTACGACCACGCCCAGCAGCGGCTGGCGCGCACGGCGACCTCCGCCCGCCTGGACCTGTACGACGGCGCCGGCGCCCCGCTGCCGGCCGCGGCCACCCCGATCGCCCGGGCGGTGGCCGGGGAGTCCTTCTCCGCGACCCTGGTCCGCGTCGGGAAGCCCCCGGGCCAGCAGGTGCTGTCCGTGACGGCCCGGGTCATGCGGGACGAGGACGGGCGGGCCGAGGGATCGGTGCTGTCCTTCAGCGACGTCACCGAGCTCGTGGACGCCCTGCAGGCCAAGGACGACTTCGTGGCCGGGATCTCCCACGAGCTGCGCACCCCGCTGACCTCCATCCGCGGCTACACCGAGCTGCTGGCCATGGACGAGCGGCTGCCGAGCTCCGCGCACAGCGGGCTGGAGGTGATCGAGCGCAACGCCGACCAGCTGCTGAGCCTGGTGGAGGACCTGCTCAGCGCCCACCGGGACGCCGCCGACCTGCACCGGGTCCCGGTGGACCTGGTGGGGCTGCTCGAGCAGTCCGTCGCCGCGGCCCAGCCGCACGCCGCGCGCACCGGGGTCAGCGTGAAGAGCTGGGCGCCGGACTCCCTGGTGCTGGACTGCGACCCGGTGCGCATCGGCCAGGTGCTGGACAATCTCGTCTCCAACGCGATGAAGTACTCTCCGCCGGACAGTGCTGTGTTCGTGGTCGGCACCTGCACGGCCGACAGGGCCCAGGTGCAGGTGATCGACCACGGTCACGGGATGTCCCCCGAGGACGCGGGGAAGGTGTTCGAGAAGTTCTACCGCAGCCGCACCGCCCGGATGAGCACCACCCCGGGGCTGGGTGTCGGGCTGGCCCTGTGCAAGGCCATCGTGGAGCAGCACGGCGGGACCCTGACCTGCCACAGCACCCTGGGCGAGGGCACCGTCTTCACCCTGGCGCTGCCGCGGACGCCTTCGCCCGTTGCGCCCGCGGGCGTCGGCTACGCCCGGCCCGGCGCCGATCGCAACACCGACTCCGGCGTGGTGTCCAGGGCCTGACGACGGGCACGGCCCGGGACCCGGCACGCCGTCGAGCGACTTGACGATCGATGCCGGCACGAGCAGCACGAGGGACAGCGGCACCAGCGCGGCGGCCCCCCACCACCTCCACCAGGCACTGGAGCATCCGCCCGGACCGGCTCAGCCGCCGGCGCGTCAGCCTGCACCGGACCAGGCCGCACGCCGGCAGCGGCAGGATGCCCAGCAGCTGGGCGAGCACGACACAGCTGCGGGCCATGGGCACGTCGAACATGTACGAGGCGATGGTCATGGCTCCGAAAGCCACCTGGGTGGCGGTGGGGACCTCCCGCTTCTCGTCGACCGGGGCAGCCGATCAGCCGAACGTCCCGGGTGCCGCGCGGCCCCAGCCAGGCCCACCACGCGAGACCGCGCGCGGCGTCCACCAGCCAGTACGGCACCGTGTATCCGCCGAGGAGTTGCGGCTCCTGCTCGAGACCGAAACGCACCGGCTGCGACAGCACGAGCGTGGTGGTCAGGGCGGCCGCGTCCACCTGGCGCAGGATTCGGATGTGCGTGTCCCATCGTGCGGCCGGCCGCATGGACATGTTCCTCCTGCGCCCGGAAGACCCACTCCCCGACTGTGCGGGGCCGGCACGGTTCCGCCTCCGCTCCCGAGTTCACGAGCACACCTTCGTGCAGCCCGTCCTTCGACCCGGCCGGCTCACCGCCTCTCCACGGGCGCGGCAGGTCGGGGTCCATGCTGAGGTGGATGCAGGTGCACTGCTGCGGACCCGCGGCGCGGGGATGTGGGACACACTCCGGGAAGCATCGGCGCGCCGGCGGAATCCGGGGGATCCCGCCCCACCACGGCCGGTACTCCCTGTCGGAAGCCGGCGGCTCGCCTATCGGGTTCGGTGCAAGGGCGAGGCGCGACAGCGGCACAGCGGGGGGCACGCGTGGTGAATCACCAGTCCCGCGCCGAGAGCACGGGTCCGAGCGGGGTTCCGGTCCGGGGTGTCGGGGTGACGCCCCTGGACGCCGACGAGGTGCCCCCACGGCTTCCCGGTCCTGGAGCCGGCGAAGCGGCGCTCCGCGCGGCCGCGCGGCCGGCGCGGGAAGCCCGTCCTGCCCCCGTGCTACCCTGGTGCGGTTGCCAAGGCGAGGGGACCCCTGTGTCCCGTGATCGACGACGGCTGGTTGAATGTTCCCGCCCCGCGCGGTGGCCGTGCCCGGAAGGGCGCGCCGCCCAGGACGCTGGGGGAGGGTCTGCGGCCGGTATCGCCTGGCCGAGACAGCACAGACCCGATTCCGAGGAGTTCCCATGGTTGACACCATCCGCATCCCCGCCGAGACCCGCAACGACTTCGGCAAGGGCTACGCCCGCCGTATCCGCGCCAACGACCAGATCCCCGCGGTCGTCTACGGCCACGGCGCCGAGCCGAAGCACGTGGTCATTCCCGGCCACATCACCATGCTGGCAGTGCGCAACCGCAACGCCGTGCTGGAGCTGCAGCTCGACGGCGGCACCGAGCTGGTCATGGTCAAGGACGTCCAGCGTCACGCCACCCGCCCGGAGATCCTGCACGTCGACCTGCTGGCCGTGCGCCGCGGCGAGAAGGTCGAGGCCGAGATCCCCGTGCACGTGATCGGCGAGGTCGAGGCCGACGCCGTGCACAACGTCGAGGAGAACACCCTCACGGTCGAGGCCGAGGCCCTGCAGATGCCCGAGTACGTGACCATCAACCTCGACGGCCACGGCGTGGGCGACCACGTCTACGCCGCCGACGTCCGCCTGCCCGAGGGCGTGAGCATGGTCTCCGACCCCGAGCTGCTCGTCATCAACGTCGCGGCCCCGCAGGCCGCCGACCTCGGTGAGTCCCCGGCCGAGGGCGACGAGGCCGCCGACGAGGCCGCCGAGGTCCCCGAGGGCGACGTCGTCCCCGAGAACGAGGCCTGAGCGCCAGCGCTCGACCGGTCCTCGTGATCCCGTGAGTGCGGGGCGGCCCGCAGGCCGCCCCGCACTTCGCATGACGGCACCTCGCATGGCCGCACTTCGCATGACCGCACCGACGCCGCCCGTCCCGGTCCCGGCGTCCTGACCCGCACTTCCCGACCCGATCCCTCTGGAGGCATCGATGTCCGACGCATGGCTGGTGGTGGGCCTGGGCAATCCCGGCCCCGAGTACGCCCGCACCCGGCACAACGTGGGACAGATGGTCCTCGACGAACTGGCCTCCCGGCTCGGCGGGTCCTTCAAGGTGCACAAGGCCCGCGCCCAGGTCCTCGAGTCGCGGCTGCGCCCGGGCGGGCCGCGGGTGGTGCTGGCCAAGCCGATGACCTACATGAACACCTCCGGCGGGCCCGTGGCCGGGCTGTCGAAATTCTACGACATCGCCCCCGAGCGGGTGATCGCCGTGCACGACGAGATCGACATTCCCTTCGCCGCGCTCAAGCTGAAGATCGGCGGGGGAGAGGGCGGGCACAACGGCCTGCGGGACATGTCCAAGGCCCTGTCCACCAAGGACTACCACCGGGTGCGCGTGGGCGTGGGCCGCCCGCCCGGGCGGATGGACGCCGCCTCCTACGTGCTCAAGCCCTTCTCCTCCACTGAGGCCAAGGAGTTGCCCTTCCTGCTCGACGACGCCGCCGACGCGGTAGAGCACCTGGTCGACCACGGTCTGCTGGAGGCGCAGCAGAGGTTCCACACTCGATGATCCCGGGACGCGATGCGGAGGCCATGGCCCGCTGCGTCGTGGCTCGTGCGGATCGTCGCCGCGGTCGTCGCACCCGAAACCGCGCTGACCTTCGTCGCCGACGACCTCTGCCGACTCCACGAGCGGGTCGGCGCGCCACTCGCCCCGGCCTGCCCTGCCCGTGCGCCGATCAGAACCGGTGCGCGGCGATGTACTGCTGGAAATCCCACGCCGGCCGGGTGGGGGTGCCGTCGAGGAACTTCACCGCGGCGTCCCGGCCGCTCCGGTAGAGGAAGTCCCGGTCGTCGTCCGTGAGGTCGAAGTCGGTGGCCCGGACGGCACCGGTGTCCACGAAGATGGTCCGGGCCTGGGCGTCGGCGGACTCGATGTGCATCTGGTCGTAGAAGCCGGTCATGGTCTTGAGCATCGCCCGGGTCATGCTCACCGGGCCGGTGATCGGATACCCCGTGCCCTGGACGGACTCCGGATGGGCCGAGAGCTTGATGCCCAGCGTGGGCCACCGCGGCGTGCTGCCCGGCGGGGCGTCGAAGGCGGCGATCGGGAAGTTGGAGAGCATGCCGCCGTCGACCAGCCACACCTTCCTGCCGTCGGCGCTGTCCCAGCGGACGGGGCGGTAGAAGAAGGGGATCGACATCGAGGCCCGGACCGCCTCCACCACGAGCTGGGCGCCGCGGTCCCGGCCGAGGTCGTCGTAGTCCCAGGGCAGGTAGCGCAGTTGACCCCGGCTGATGTCGGACGCGGTCACCACCAGCTTGAAGGTCCGCTCCGGGGCGGGGGGCCGTTCGTCGTCGGTGTAGCGCAGGTCGGCGAAGGTGCGCACCCCGTACTCGTCCAGCTGGGACTGCAACCAGGTCCTCAGGTGCTCGCCGAGGTAGATGCCGTTGCGGGCCAGGATACCGAGGGCCTTGCCGGCGGTGTGGCGGGTGTAGCGAGTGCCGTCGCGGAAGTCCGGGTACCGCACGGAGTCCATGATGCGGACGAGCTCCTTCGCCGGGATGCCGGCAGCGACCAGGGCCCCGACGATGGATCCGGCGGATGTGCCGGCCACCCGTTTGAAGCGGTAGCCGCGCTCCTCGAGGACCTCGATGGCCCCCACCAGGGCGATGCCCTTGACGCCTCCGCCCTCCAGCACCAGATCGGCGTACCGCTCCACGCACTCCACCTTTCACCGTCCGGCGACCAGTGCCACCAGTACAGCAGAGCACCGGACCGCCTGCTCAGGAGCACGGGCCAGTGGAGGCACTGTGACGCGAGCTGCCGATTCCTCCGGACCCGCGATCGCGGGATCGTCGGGACCGCGGGTTCAGGACGCGGCGTCCAGCTTGTCGACCTCCACGCCCTGGGCGCGCAGCTTCTTGTAGTGGGCGTTGCGCGCGGCCAGCAGCGTGCCGCCGAACACCGCCGCGATCGCCGAGCCGGTGAGGATGCCGACCTTGGCGTGCTCGTCGTGCGGGCTGCCGAGGCCGAAGCTCAGCTCCGCCACGAGCAGGGAGACGGTGAAGCCGATGCCCGCGACCATGGCCAGGCCGCCGAGGTCCAGCCAGGTGTAGTCGTCGTCCTTGCTGGCGGGGGTGAAGCGGTCCATCAGCCATGCCGCGCCGAAGATGCCGATCAGCTTGCCGAAGACGAGGCCCAGGATGATGCCGATCGCCACGGGATCGGACAGCGAGGTCACCACGCCGTCGAGACCGCCCACGGCCACGCCGGCGGCGAAGAACGCGAACACCGGGATGGCCAGGCCGTTGGACAGCGGCCGGAAGCGGTGCTCCAGGGCCGGGGCCAGGCCGAGCTCGGGCTCCTCCTGGCGGATCACCCGCGGGGTGACCTTCTTGACCGGCACGGCGAAGCCCAGCAGCACGCCGGCGATGGTGGCGTGGATGCCGGCCTCGAGCACGAACAGCCAGGTGACCACGCCGATGGGCAGCAGGATGACCCAGGCGGCCCAGTGGTGCTGCATGAAGAAGTCGGGGAACTTCTGGGCCAGGAAGGTGTACAGGCCCAGCGGGATGAGCGCGAGCAGCAGGTAGAGGGTGCTGAGGTCGTCGGTGTAGACGAACGCGATGATGACGATCGCGATGAGGTCGTCCACCACCGCCAGGGTCAGCAGGAAGGTGCGCATGGCCACGGGCAGGGACGAACCCACCACGGCGAGCACGGAGACCGCGAACGCGATGTCGGTGGCCGTGGGGATCGCCCAGCCGTCGATGGTGCTCGGGTCCTCGTTGTTGAGGGTGTTGACGGCCACGTAGATCAGCGCCGGGACGATCACGCCGCCGAAGGCCGCCACGATGGGCAGCATGGCCTTGCGGATGTTGCGCAGCTCGCCGTCCACGAACTCGGTCTTCAGCTCCAGGCCGACCAGGAAGAAGAAGATCGCCAGCAGGCCCTCCGAGGCCCACTCGCCCACGGTGTGGTCCAGGCCGGGGAAGTCGATGCCGATGTGGGTGTCCCGCAGTCCGAAGTAGCCGTCCGCCAGCGGGGAGTTGGCGATCACGAGTGCCGAGAGCATCGCGATCAGCAGCAGGACACCGCCCACAAGGTCCCTGCGGAGGAAGTTGCCCAGTCCCGGCCCGTGCTGGTCCGTCTCAACTGCGGTCACAGCGGACTCCTGTTCGTCGTCGTCGGAAAATCAGGGGCCAGTTTACGGCCGCCACGGAGCACGCCGGGCGGCCGGGTCGACCCGGCGGCTCCGTGACACGGGGCGGGTCAGCGGTCCGCGAGCCAGGCCTCGGCCTCCCGGGACTGCAGGGAGAGGGCCTTGCCGATGAACGGTTCGGCCGCCTCGGCCACCTTCTTGCCCACGAACGGGATGTTGGCCTGGACCACGCAGTGCACGTGCACCTCGGTGGCCTCGCCCTGCGGGGTGAGGGTCTGGGTGGCGGAGCCGGAGACCGGCAGCGCGGCCACCGAGATCTCGGTGCTGACCACGCGCACGCCCTCGGCGTCCGGGCTGGCGTAGCTGTCCACCTGGGTCAGGCGCACCGAGGAGCCGACGAACTTCCGGGCCATCTCGGGCAGGCGGTCCGCGGGCATGGCGCGCACGGTGGTCACGGAGAACTTGGCTTCGACGTCCCCGGCCACGTCGACGGACTCCAGGGTGGCGCCGGCGCGGTGGGTGACGTGCCGGATGAACTCCTCGTCGGTGAAGGTGACCACGACCTGCTCGACGGGGGCGGGGACGGTGGTGGAGGCGGTGACGGCCATGGGAACTCCTGGGTGGGGTGCGGGTGAGGGTGCTGGACCCATCGTAGGCGGGCCCGCGGTGCCGTACCCGGGGCAGGTGTCCGGGCCCGGGAGTAAGCTGGGAGGCGCGAACGTTGGCTTCCACAGCCCCTGTGCTCTGCCAGCACCTTCCTCAGCGTCCCAGGAGACAGCTCACTCATGACCTTGTCCGGACTGCTCGCCGCCCTCGGGGCGGAGCGCTCCTTCGCCAACCTCCGCACCCAGGTTGCCTTCCCGCCGGGGGAGCGCAGCCCCGAGACCGTGATCAGCGCCCCGGACGGAATGCGCCCGGTGATCACCGCCCAGCTGCGCGGGGCCCTCGACGACGCCTCCGGCGGTGCCGCCGACGGCCGGGCGCCGGTGCTGCTGGCGGTCACCGCCACCGGCCGCGAGTCCGAGGACCTCGCCGCGGCCCTGGGCGCCTATCTGCCCACCGCGGGGATCGCCGAGTTCCCGGCCTGGGAGACGCTGCCGCACGAGCGGCTCTCGCCCCGCTCGGACACCGTGGGCCGCCGCCTGGACGTGCTGCGCCGGCTGGCCGGCCACGACCCCGAGCGCCCGCTGCAGGTGCTCACCGCCCCGGTCCGCTCCGTGCTCCAGCCCGTCGTCGAGGGCCTGGGGGAGATGACCCCGGTGCGCTTCGCCCGCGGGGAGGAGCTGGACTTCGACGCCGCCGTCACCGCCCTGGCCCAGGCCGCCTACGCCCGGGTGGACATGGTGACCCGCCGTGGGGAGTTCGCCGTGCGCGGCGGAATCATCGACGTCTTCTCCCCGGTGGAGGACCACCCGGTGCGGATCGAGTTCTTCGGCGACGAGGTGGACGAGCTGCGCTGGTTCGCCGTGGCGGATCAGCGCACCCTCACCGGCACGGACCACCCCGACCGGCTCGTGGCCCCGCCCTGCCGCGAGGTGCTCATCACCCCGTCCGTAATGTCCCGGGCCGCGGCGCTGCGCAACGCCCTGCCCGGCGCCGAGTCGATGCTCGAGCGGATCGCCGGCGGGATCTACGTGGAGGGCATGGAGTCCCTGGCCCCGCTGCTGGTGGACGGCATGGTCCCGATGCTCTCCCTGCTGCCGCCGGGCTCCCTGGTGGTGGTGATGGAGCCGGAGAAGGTCCGGGCCCGGGCGCACGACCTCGTGGCCACCAACGAGGAGTTCCTCCTGGCCGCCTGGGACTCCGCCTCCGACGGGCTCTCGGCGCCCATCGACATCGGCTCCGCCGAGCACGCCCTGCCCACCGGCGACGACGGCGGCCGCACCCTGTCCTCCGGGTCCTTCCAGACCCTGGCCGAGGCCCGCTCCACCGCCCTCGGCGCCGGGCTCGGCTGGTGGGCGGTCACCGCGCTGAACGTCAACGCCGTGGCCGGGCAGGACGTGGACGCGGACACCGCCGCGGAGGACATCGCCCTGCTCGACTCCGACGCCGACACCCTCACCGTGGCCGCCCGCGACCCGCTGGGCTTCCACGGCGACGTCGAGGCCATGCTGGAGTTCCTGAGCGGGCGGGTGGCCGACGGCTGGCGCGTCGTCGCCGTCACCGAGGGCCCCGGCCCGCTGGCGCGGATCGCGGAGCTGCTGCACGACGCCGGCATCCCCGCCGCCCGCCGCGAGTCGCTGGAGGAGCCGCCGCAGCCCGGGGTCGTGGAGCTGACCACCGCGGTGGCCGGCAAGGGCTTCGCCCTCGACGGCCCGCGGATCGTGCTGCTCACCGAGGCCGACCTGCTGGGCAAGGCCAGCCCGTACACCACCAAGGACATGCGCAAGCTGCCCGTGCGGCGCAAGCGCAACGCCGTGGACCCGCTCGCGCTGTCCCCGGGGGACTTCGTGGTGCACGAGCAGCACGGCGTGGGCCAGTTCGTGGAGCTCATCCAGCGGCCCATCGCCGGGGCGATGACGAAGCCGGGCCAGCCCAAGCCCGTGCGCGAGTACCTGGTGCTGGAGTACGCCGCGTCCAAGCGCAACGGCCCGAAGGACCGGCTGTTCGTGCCCACCGACCAGCTCGACCAGGTCACCAACTACGTGGGCGGGGAGACCCCCAGCCTGTCCAAGATGGGCGGGGCGGACTGGAACAAGACCAAGCGCGCGGCCAAGAAGGCCGTCAAGGACATCGCCAACGAGCTCATCCGGCTCTACTCCGCCCGGATGGCCTCCCGCGGCCACGCCTTCGGCGAGGACACCCCGTGGCAGCGCGAGCTGGAGGAGGCCTTCCCGTACATCGAGACCCCCGACCAGCTGACCACGATCGACGAGGTCAAGGCGGACATGCAGCGGGAGGTCCCCATGGACCGGCTGATCTCCGGGGACGTGGGCTACGGCAAGACCGAGGTCGCGGTGCGCGCCGCGTTCAAGGCCGTGCAGGACGGCAAGCAGGTGGCGGTGCTCGTGCCCACCACGCTGCTGGCCCAGCAGCACGCCGAGACCTTCACCGAGCGCTTCTCCGGGTTCCCGGTGCACCTGGCCGCCCTCTCCCGGTTCCAGACCGCCAAGGAGACGAAGGAGACGCTCGCCGGGCTCAAGGACGGCTCGATCGACGTGGTGATCGGCACCCACCGGCTGCTGTCCAAGGAGGTCCAGTTCAAGGACCTCGGCCTGGTGGTCATCGACGAGGAGCAGCGCTTCGGGGTGGAGCACAAGGAGAAGCTCAAGGCGATGCGCACCAACGTGGACGTCCTGGCGATGTCCGCGACGCCCATCCCGCGCACCCTCGAGATGTCGCTGACCGGGATCCGGGAGACCTCCACCCTGGCCACCCCGCCGGAGGAGCGCCACCCGGTGCTCACCTACGTGGGCGCCTACACGGACAAGCAGGTCTCCGCGGCGGTGCGCCGCGAGCTGATGCGCGAGGGCCAGGTCTTCTACATCCACAACCGGGTGTCCTCGATCGAGCGCAAGGCCAAGGAGATCGCCGAGCTCGTGCCCGAGGCGCGGATCGCGGTGGCCCACGGGCAGATGTCCGAGTCCCGGCTGGAGCAGATCATCGTGGACTTCTGGGAGAAGAAGTTCGACGTCCTGGTCTGCACCACCATCGTGGAGACCGGCCTGGACATCGCCAACGCCAACACCCTCATCGTCGACGGCGCCGACCGCTACGGCCTCTCCCAGCTGCACCAGCTGCGCGGGCGCGTGGGACGCGGCCGCGAGCGGGCCTACGCCTACTTCCTCTACCAGGCCGAGAAGCCGCTCTCCGAGACGGCGCTGGAGCGGCTCAAGGCCGTCGCCGCGCACAACGAGCTCGGCGCCGGCATGCAGCTGGCCGTCAAGGACCTCGAGATCCGCGGGGCCGGCAACCTGCTGGGCGGGGAGCAGTCCGGGCACATCGCCGGGGTGGGCTTCGACATGTACCTGCGGCTCGTGGGCGAGGCCGTCGCGGAGTACCGCGGCGAGGAGGACGAGCGGCCCACCGAGATGAAGATCGAGCTGCCGGTCAACGCCTACCTGCCGCACGAGTACGTCCCGGGGGAGCCGCTGCGCCTGGAGGCCTACCGCAACCTCGCCAACGCGGCCACCGAGGAGGCGATCCAGGAGGTCGCCGACGAGCTCGTGGACCGCTACGGCGAGGTCCCCGAGCCGGTGCAGAACCTGCTGGAGGTCGCCCGGTTCCGGGTGACCGCCCGCGCGGCCGGGCTCACCGACGTCGCCGCCCAGGGCAACATGGTCCGCTTCGCCCCGGCGGAGCTGCCCGAGTCGCGGCAGATGCGCCTGACCCGCCTCTACCCCGGGGCGCAGGTGAAGACCGTGCCCGGCACGGACACCGCCCAGGTGCTGATCCCCAAGCCGAAGACCGCCCGGATCGGCGGCAAGGACCTCGTGGACCGCGAGATCCTCGAGTGGGCGCGCGGCGTGGTCGAGGCCGTCTTCGCCAGGGAGCCCGCCACCGCCTGAGCGGGCCCGCCCCGCGCACCGGCCCGCAGTACGACATCGGCCCCCTCCCGTGCGGGAGGGGGCCGACGACGTACCGGGGTGGGGAGAACTACTCGACCGCCTTGCCGAACTTGTCGCCGTGGTGGACGGCGGCGGTGCGGGCGTCGCGCTCACGGATGTCCCGGGGGCCCTGGCCGAACTCGGCGGCGGTGGGCTGCTCGCCGGGGACCTCGGTGGTCGGGGGGACGTCCATGAGCAGGGTGCGCCCGCCGAGGGCCTTCTTGCCGGTGCTGTTCTGCAGGATGCCCACCGGGATGAGCAGGGCCAGGGCGTAGAGGCCGAGGCCGACGAACCAGATGAGCGGGCTGTTGGGGTAGCTGGCGAAGGCCCAGAAGCTGCCCAGCATGATGATCATGCAGGCCGCGAAGAACAGCAGGTTGTTCAGGGTCCGGCCCTGGCCCGAGTGCGAGCGCACGGCGGTGCGGCCGGTCGAGGCGTCCGTGGAGATGCTGGTGGACGAAGCGGCTCGGTTGGCCATGGATGTTCCCCTTCAGGCGGTGGAGGCGCGGCCGAGTTCCGAAGGGCCGCGGAGGCGTCAGCGTCCAGTCTAGTGCGTCGCCCCGACACCCCGCGCACCCGTTCCGTGCGACGGACGGCCTTGCACCGGCGCACGACGACGGACGGCCCCCTCCCGGTGCGGGAGGGGGCCGTCCGTCGATCGCAGGGTCGCCGGTCGGCGGGTCCTGCAGGGGCTACTGGGTGGCCCGGCCGAGGGCGTCGTCCTTGTGCTCGGCGCGGACCTGGGCGTCCCGGGTGTCGATGTTCCGGGGGCCGTCGTCGAAGCGCTGCGCGGTGGGTTCCTCGCCGGGGACCTCGGTGGTCGGGGGGACGTCCATGAGGAGGGTGCGCCCGCCGAGGGCCTTCTTGCCGGTGCTGTTCTGCAGGATGCCCACCGGGATGAGCAGGGCCAGGGCGTAGAGGCCCAGGCCGACGAACCAGATGAGCGGGCTGTTGGGGTAGCTGGCGAAGGCCCAGAAGCTGCCCAGCATGATGATCATGCAGGCCGCGAAGAACAGCAGGTTGTTCAGGGTCCGGCCCTGGCCCGAGTGCGAGCGCGTCACGCTGCCGCTGCTGCGCCCGCCGGTCGGGGCAGCCGTGGAGGTGCTGGTGGACGAGTGGGCCCGGTCGGCCATGGTGGTTCCCCTTCTCGTGGTGCAGGGCGGCCGAGTCGCGAGGGCCGCGGAAGCGTTCGCGGTCAGTCTAGTCCGTCCTCGCCGGCCGGCGGGTCCCGCCACCGGGCGCGACCCGGCCCGCCCGGAACACGGTGGTTCGGGGCGGGCCGGGGCGGTGCGCGGCGGTGCCGTCGGAACGGGCGGCCTCAGCCTGCGGTGGGCAGGGCCGCGGTGAGGTGCGCGGCGGCCTCCTGCTGCGCGGCCTCGGCCTTGTCCAGGACCGCGGAGGCGCCGAAGAACTCGTGCATCACGCCCTCGTAGTGGCTGAGCGTGGTGGGCACTCCGGCGGCCTCGAGGTTCGCCGCGAACTGCTGGCCCTGGCTGCGCAGGACGTCGCGCTCGTCGGTGATCACGAGCGTGGGGGGCATCAGCGCGAGGGTCTCCCGGGGCCAGTTCAGCAGGTCGATCCGGGGGTCCTGGGCGGCCTCGGGGACCCCTTCGAAGGCGTGCATCGCCATCCAGGACAGCAGGGCGCGGTTGAGCGGGCGGCCGTCGGCGGCGTCCTCCATGGACTCCCCGAACTGCTCGGGGGTGGTCAGCGGGTAGACGCACACCTGGGCGGCCGGCAGCGGTTCCCCGGCCTCGGCGAGCTGGAGGCAGGTGGCCGGGGCCATGTTCCCGCCGACCGACTCCCCGCCGATCGCCATCCGGGACGGGTCCCCGCCCATCTGGGCGGCGTTGGCCGCGGTCCAGCGCCAGGCGGCGAGCACGTCGTCGTGGGAGGCGGGGAACACGGCCTCGGGGGCGCGGCGGTAGTCGGGGGAGACGACGATCGCGCCGGTCTTGTTGGTCAGTCCTCGGCAGGAGGCATCGTAGGTGTCGATGTCGAAGAGCACCCAGCCGCCGCCGTGGATCCACATGATGATCGGCAGCGGGCCCTCGCCGGGCTCGGCCGGGGTGTAGACGCGCAGGGTCTGCTCGCCGCCGGCCGCGTCGGGGATCTTCAGGTCGGTGACCGAGCCGACGGGCTCGGGTCCCTCCAGCCCCTTCTCCTCCATGACCTTCTTGACCGCGTCGTCCGGGCCGGGCTGCTTGCGCGCCTGGCCGGGCTCGAGGATCTCGAAGGGCTGGGGGCCGAGGGAGGAGTGGGCGTCGACGATCGCCTGGGCCTGCGGGTCCAGCAGGCCGGACGCGTCCGTGGCCAGGCGCTTCTTCTTCCCGGACACCGCGGCCTTGGCGGCGTCGACCGGCTTGGCCGCCGCTCCCACCAGCTTCTCGATCCGGCCCTCGTCCGGGGCGTGGGGGTGGGGCGCCGGCGGTGCCTGGCGCTTGGCGGCCAGGAACTTCTGGCCCAGCTCGCCCATCCGGTCCGCGCCGACCTTGGCGCGGAAGGCGGGCAGCTCCTCCTGCTCCTCGTCCTCCACGTGGTGGCGGGTCACGGAGATCAGCTCGGACAGGGCGGCCTCGAACTCCGCCTCCCCGGGCTCGGTCTTCCCCAGGGTGACCAGCAGCTCCTTGATGTCGCCGTGCTCCTCGCGGGCGTCGTCGTCGAACTCGTCCATGCCGAGCTCGCGCCAGATCGGGTACATCACCGTCTCCTCGGCGAAGGCGTGCAGGGACAGCTCGAAGCTGATCTGGTCCACGAGGGTGCGGCGGTCGCCGCGGCCGGCCTCCAGGTGCTGGAACTGGCGCTCGACGATCGCGTGGTCGTCGGCGATCAGGTGGTCGATGTCACCGGGCTGGGTGGGATAGGACAGAGCCATGGGCAGGTCTCCTCACAGGGTCGTGGAAAGGTGGGGCCGCACGGCACGGGGGTCGGTCCCCGGGCGCGGGCCGGTCAGCACAAGGGGGCGGGCGGGTGGCACGCGGTGGACGGGTCCGTCCGCGCGCCGCCCGGCCCGGGTGGATCAGGGGGTGGGCATCCCGCCGGTCGCGGCCAGGGTCTCGCCGCTGACGTAGCTGGACTCCTGGGAGGCCAGGAACACGTAGGCCGGGGCCATCTCGGCCGGTTGCCCGGGACGGCCCATCGGGGCCTCGGAGGCGCCGAACTCGGGCAGCTTCTCCTGCGGCTGGCCGCCCACGACCTGCAGCGGGGTCCAGACCGGGCCCGGGGCGACCACGTTGACCCGGATGCCCTTGGGTGCCAGCTGGGCGGCCAGGGACTTGCTGAAGCCGTTGATCGCGTACTTCGTGGAGGCGTAGTCCAGCAGGATCGGGGCCGGCTGGTAGCCCTGGATCGAGGAGGTGTTGATGATCGCCGAGCCCGGGGGCAGGTGCGGGACCGCGGCCTTGCACAGCCAGAACATCGCGTACACGTTGGTCTTGTAGGTCTCGTCGAACTGCTCGTCGGACAGCTGAAGGATGTCCGGGCAGTGCTGCTGCTTGCCGGCGATGTTGGCCAGGATGTCGATCCCGCCCAGCTCGGCCACGGCGGTGGCGATCAGCTGCTCGCAGTAGGCCTTGTCGGTCACGTCCCCCGGCACGGCCACCGCCCGGCGCCCGGCCTGCTCGACGAGCTCCACGACCTCCCGGGCGTCGGCCTCCTCGGCGGGCAGGTAGGACAGCACCACGTCGGCGCCCTCCCGGGCGTAGGCGATCGCGGTGGCCCGGCCGATCCCGGAGTCCGCCCCGGTCACCACCGCCCTGCGGCCCTCCAGCCGGCCGGAGCCGCGGTAGCTGGACTCCCCGGAGTCCGGCTTCGGCGCCATCTCCTGCTGCAGGCCCGGACCCTCCTGCTGCTGCTCGAAGCTCTCGTCCGGGCCCGGGTACTGGGTGGTCGGATCCTGCATCGTGTACTGGTCGGCCATGGGACGTCCTTCCGTCGACTGGATCATCAGATTGCTTGCTATCCACGCTGGCACCTTCTCGTGGAAGTGTCAACGAGCAGCATCGGATGCCCAGTCGATGCCCAGATCGGTCCGAGGCGCCGCAGGCCGCCCGGGCAGACCACGCGGGCGGCGCCGGCCCGCGGGTGCGGGTGCGGGGAGCGCCGTCGTCGGGTCTCAGTCGACGAGCGCGGGACCGCTGCTGGCGCCGATCCGGGAGGCGCCGGCCTCGATCATCGCGAGGGCGTCCTCGCGGGTGCGGATGCCGCCGGAGGCCTTGACGCCGATGTCCGGGCCGACGGTCTCGCGCATCAGCCGGACGTCCGCCACGGTGGCGCCCGCGGTCGAGAAGCCGGTGGAGGTCTTCACGAAGTCCGCACCGGCGGCCACGGCGGCCTGACAGGCGAGGACCTTCTGCTCGTCGGTCAGCAGGCAGGTCTCGATGATCACCTTCAGCGCCGCCCCGCCCGCGTGGGCGGCCTCGGCGACCGCGGCGATGTCCCGCTCCAGGGACTCGCGCTCGCCGGCGCGGGCGGCGGCGATGTCGATGACCATGTCGATCTCCTGCGCGCCGGCGGCCACGGCGGCGGCGGTCTCGAAGGCCTTGACCTCCGTGGCCGAGGCGCCCAGCGGGAAGCCGACGACCACGCAGGTGAGCACGTCGCTGCCCGCGAGCTGCTCGCGCACGAATCCGGCCCACAGGGGGTTGGTGCACACCGAGGCGAAGCCGTACTGCTTGGCCTCCGCGCACAGGGTGGCGATCTGCTCCCGCGACGCCTCCGGCTTGAGCAGCGTGTGGTCGATGTAGGAGGCGAGCTGGGGGGTGGTCACGGGCGGCCTTTCGACGGTCGGACGGGTCGCGCCCAGCCTACCGGGCGCCCCGCCGGCGCCCGTGCCGGTCGACGTGGACCCGACAATTACCTCAGGAAAACGTTCGCTAATCCGATGCATCCTGATAGAATCGGGACACGGTCGAGCCGGCTCACCACCGGAAACGCCCGTGGCCCCGAGCGGCTGAACGGTCGCAGGGGCGCGTCGGCACACCCCTTTCCCCCGTGCCGGCGCGCCCCCGCCGCCGTCCAATCCCGGGGAGGCCATCCCGCCCGGTGCTGTCCGGGCGCACGGGAACGACGACGTCCGCGCGGACCACTCCCCGTCACTCGTCGCCCGGTCGGAGCGCCGCCGCTTCCACCGCGCTCGCGGAGTGGTCAGGCCCGGTCCGGCTCCCGGCCGGCGGCGCCCGGGGCGGCGAGGGCGTCCGTAAGCTGCTTGAGCATCGCGCCCATCCGGAACCGCTCTGGCACGAGCGGCTCGATGCCCAGCTCCAGCAGCGGGGCGGCGGTGACGGGCCCGACGGTCGCGGCGAGCATGCCCCGCCGGAAGGCGCCCAGCAGCTCCTCGTGCAGCCCGATCTCCTCGGCGGTGCTGAACAGGGCGTCCACGGCCGGGGCGGCGGTGAAGGTCACGGCGTCCACCCGCCCGGCGGCGGCCTCGCGCACCAGCACCGGCACCTGTCCGGCGTCGTCGGCGGAGGCCCAGCGGTAGGGGGTCACGGTCAGCACCTTGGCGCCGGCGTCGGTGAGCCGGCGGCGCTGGACGACGTCGGCGATGCCGTGCAGCTGCAGCCCGATCGTGCGCCCGGCGAGGTCCCCGCCGTGCTCGGCGAGCACGAGGTCCACCAGCCCCTCGGTGGTCTCGTCGGCGGACATGCCCGCGTCCTCCAGGCCCAGCCCGCGCACCGCCCCGCGGCCCTTGGGCCCGCGCACGTACACGGCGGCCTCGCGCAGGCACAGCAGCAGGTCGGCGTCGAAGCCCTGCGCCTCGGCGGCGTCGTGCCAGCGGCGCAGCCCGTAGCCGGTGGTCAGCAGCACCAGGTCCGGACGGGCGTCGAACATCGCCCGGGAGGACGCCGCGAGCCCCGCGTCCTCGCCGACCGGCTCCACCTTCAGCGCCGGGGCATGGATCACCCGGGCGCCGCGGCGCTCGAGCGCGGCGATCTGGTCCTCGGAGCGCCGGTGCGCGGTGACGCCCACCACGCGCCCGGCCAGGGGCAGCTGCTCAGCAGCCATGGGCGGTCACCTCGGCGAGGAACGCGTCCCGCTCCGCGGTCGCCAGGCGGACCACGGGCCCGATGACGACGACGGCGGGCGAGCCGCAGCCGGCCGCCGCGGTGTCCTCGACCGCGTGCGCGAGCGTGCTGACGGTGGAGCGCTGTCGGTCGGTGAAGCCGCGCTCGACCACGGCCAGCGGCGTGGCCGGGTCCGCCCCGGAGCGCACGAGGCCGGCCACGAGGTGGGGCAGGGTGGCCACGCCCATGAGCACCACGAGGGTGCCGCCAGCGGCGCCGAGCCCGGCGAAGTGGGTCAGCTCGGCGCCGGAGAAGGGGACGTGGCCGGAGGCGACCGTGAACATCCGCGAGACCTCGCGGAAGGTCACCGGGATCCCGGCGGCCCCGGGCACGGAGACCGCGCTGGTGATCCCGGGGACCACGTCCACCGGGATGCCGTGGACGGCGCACGCGGCGAGCTCCTCGCCGCCGCGGCCGAAGACGTAGGGGTCCCCGCCCTTGAGGCGCACCACGGACCGCCCGGCCAGGGCGTGCTCGACCATGAGCTCCTGGATCCGGGACTGCGGCACCGGGTGGTGGCCCGGGGTCTTGCCCACCGGGACGATCTCGGCGCCGGGGGCCGCGGCGGCCACGGCGCCGGCGGGGGCCAGGCGGTCCACGAAGACCACGTCGGCGTCCTGGAGCGCGCTCACGGCGCGCACCGTGAGCAGGTCCTCGGCGCCCGGGCCGCCGCCGACCAGGCTCACCCGGCCGCCGGCGCGGGCCGCCGGCTCCTGCACCACCGGCACGCGGGCCCCGGTCCGGCGCAGCGCGTCCCGCCAGCGCCCGGGGGCGGGGCCCACGACCACGGCCAGGGCGGCCCCGGCCACGTCGGCGGCGGAGAGGAGGCCCGGCTCGGCCACGGCGCGGACGTCGGCGCCGGCCGCGGCGTAGCGCCGATGGGCGCGGCGGGCCTCGTGCGGGTCCCCGAGGACGAGCACCGGCACGTCGGCGAGGTCGGCGGTCAGGAGCATGGGGTCCTCCAGGGGGAGAGCGGGGATCGGGGAAGCACGCATGCCATGGTCGCGCCCCTACCAGAGTGGGGCATCCGTGTTACAGCCTGGTTGCTGTGTGACGTACTGTGACGGCACCTGCTCGTGCGGCCCGGCGCTTCTAGGCTGGGCGCATGAGCACCTCCGATGCCCCCGTCCTGCTGGCCTGCGCCCACGGCACCCGGTCCCCGGCCGGGCGCGCGGCCGTGTCCCGCCTGGTGGACGCCGTCGCCGCCGAGCTGCCCGGGACCGAGGTGGTTCCCACCTGGGTCGACGTGCAGACCCCGGACCTGGCCGCCCGCACCGAGGAGTACGCCGGGCGCCCGGCCGTGGTGGTCCCGCTGCTGCTCTCGGCCGGCTACCACGTCTACGTGGACGTGGCCGAGGCGGTGGCCGCAGACGTGCTCCACCGGGTCTCCGGCGCCCTGGGTCCGGACCGGGCGCTGGCCCGGCTGCTGGCCCGCCGGGTGCACGAGGCCTGCGCGTCCGCCCGAGCCCCGCTGGGGGAGGCCGACGCCGTGGTGCTGGCCACCGCCGGCTCCTCGGACCGCCGGGCGGTGGCCGACTGCGCCGCGGTGGCGGAGCTGCTGGGCGAGGAGCTGGCGCGTCCGGTGGCCGTGTCCTACCTGGCCGCCGCCCGCCCCCGCGTGGCCGAGGCGGTGGCGTCCGCCCGGGCCGGCCTGGCGGACGGGGGCCGCGTCGTCGTCGCCAACTACCTGCTGGCCCCCGGCTACTTCCTGGACCTCTCGCGCGCCGCCGGGGCGGACGTGGACACCGAGCCCCTGGCCGTGCCGGAGGGGGAGGTCCCGCCCGAGCTCGTGGACGTGGTGGTCTCCCGCTACCGCTCGGTGTCCTGACCCCCGCACTCGCCGAACCCGGGCGCCCGCGTGAGTCCTCCTGGATGCGCCGAGTTCCCTCTGCATGTGCCGAGTCCCCTCTGGATGCGCCGAGTCCCCCATGAGCTCGCAAGTCCCCCCGATCGGACGGGGGGACTTGCGAGCTCATGGGGACTCGGCGGATGGAGTGCCTCGATGTGGGGGACTCGACGCGCGGGTGGAGTGCCGCGGCGTGGGGGACGCGGCGGGAGGCGGGTCAGTCCCGGACGCGCGTGAGGTCCGCGTCCTCGTAGCGGACCATCTTCGAGCCGGTGACCAGTTTGTGGCCGAACCACAGGGCCAGGAACAGCGGCAGGCCGATGTAGGCGGTGAGGGCGGCCGTCAGGTCCACCTCGCCAAGGAAGGCCTGGTAGTTCTGCCCCAGGATCACCACGGCGCACAGCGCGAGCGCGATCACGGGGCCCAGCGGGAAGAACCGCGCCCGGTAGGGCAGGTCCGCCAGGTCGTGGCCCTGGGCGGTGTAGGCCCTGCGGAACCGGTAGTGGCTCCAGGCGATGCCCATCCACACGATGAACCCGGCCAGGCCCGAGGCGCTGACCAGCCAGACGTAGGCGTCCCCGTCCCCGATGAAGGTGGTGAGGAAGGACGCCCCGCCCACCAGGGTGGTGGCGAGCAGCGCGTTCATGGGCACGCCGCGGCGGTTGACCTTGGCCAGGAAGCGCGGCGCCTTGCCGCCGTCGGCCAGGGCCCAGAGCATGCGGGTGGAGGCGTAGAGCCCGGAGTTGCCGGCGGAGAGGATGGCGGTGAGGATCACCGCGTTCATCACCGAGGCGGCCGCCAGCACGCCGGCGTTCTCGAACACCAGGGTGAACGGGGAGATGGAGATGTCCTCGACGTCGCTGGTGAGCAGGTTGGGGCTGGTGTGCGGGATGAGGAAGCCGATCACGGTGATCGCGCCCACGTAGAAGAGCAGGATGCGCACGAACACGGTCCGGATGGCCTTGGGCACGTTCTTCTCGGGGTCCTCCGCCTCACCGGCGGCCACGCCGACGAGTTCGGTGCCCTGGAAGGAGAAGCCGGCCACCATGAAGATCGCCAGGATGCCCAGCCCGCCGCCCACGAAGGGCGCCTCGCCGGTGGTCCAGTTCTCGAACCCGGGGGACTCGCCGCCCAGGATGCCCACGATCATCAGGATGCCCAGCACCAGGAAGATCACCACGGTGACGACCTTCACCAGGGAGAACCAGAACTCGCTCTCGCCGTAGGCGCGGGTGCTCAGGGCGTTGAGCAGGAACAGGATGAGCAGGAACGCCCCGGACCAGATCCAGGACGGGACGTCCGGCAGCCAGTAGCGCATGATGAGCGCGGCGGCCACGAGCTCGGCGGCCACGGTGATCGCCCAGTTGTACCAGTAGTTCCAGCCGATGGCGAAGCCGAAGGACGGGCTGACGAAGCGGGTGGAGTACTCCTCGAACGCGCCGGAGACCGGCAGGTACGTGGCCATCTCGCCCAGGCTCTGCATCAGCAGGAAGACCATGAAGCCGATCACGACGTAGGCCAGCAGCGCCCCGCCCGGGCCGGCGGTGGCGATGGTGTTGCCCGAGGCCACGAACAGGCCGGTGCCGATGGCCCCGCCCAGCGCGATCATGGTCAGGTGGCGCGGTTTGAGGCTGCGGCGCAGCTTCTCCTGGGACTGCAGCTGCGCCTGGGTCGCAGGCGCGCTCTGCTCGGCCCGAGGGCGTGCGGTGGTGGTCACGCGGAATCTTCTCCTCTGGTGCGGTGGACGGATCACGGCAGGAGGAGGTTCGGTGGCGCCGTCCCCCCGAACGGTCCTGGCCGATTATGGGTGCAGAGATTGCAGAGGGGAAATCGGCGCGGAGCCGCGCCACAGGGCGTCCCCGTACGATGGGCGGGTGGAATCGCAGACCGGACCGGGGCAGCAGGGCACACGCCACCCGTCCCGCTGGGTGGCCGTTGTGGCCCTTCTCACCGGTTCCGCCCTCCTCCTGCTCGCCGCCACGCTCGGGGCCCGCTGGGCGTGGGACCCTGCGCCGACGGCCGAGGAGGAGATCTCCTGCGCCCCCTACGGACTGGAGGGCGTGAGCGTCGCGCCCCGCGGCGAGCGGGGGCCGCTGAGCGACGGGCCGGTGCTCTCCGGGGGCGTGCGCCTGCAGGAGGGGCCGTCCGACCGGATGAACGTGGCCTTCGAGCACGACGGGGTGACCAGCAGCTACCACGTCTTCGCCGACGGCGTGGACTGGAGCCGGCCGGTCGGGGTGGTCTTCCGCCTCCACGGCGACGGTGCCTACGAGTTCCACAACCCCCAGCACAAGGTCTCCTGCCTCGCGGAGGTGGCGCGCAGCCACAACGCGGTGCTCGTGGCACCCCGCACCCCGGACCGGCAGGGCGAGCCCACGTGGTGGGAGGACCTCGACGGCAACGCCGAGTGGTTCCTGGCCCTGGCCGAGCAGGAGATCTTCCCCGTCTACGACGTCGACCGCTCCCGCACCTGGCTGCACGGCTACTCCGGCGGGGCGGAGTTCATCAGCTACGAGCTGCTCGCCGACCGCGTGGACTTCCTGCAGGGCGGCGGGGCGGTGCTCACCGGCGGCGGGGGGGACCCGGCCACGGGCTCCTCCCGGCCCACGGAGGAGCAGCTCGAGAACCTGCTGCTGCACTGGGACGTGGGCCTCGACGACGACGGCTCCGACCCGAGGGCCCCGTTCGACGCGCTCTCGGCGGCGGCCGCCGGCCACGCCCACTACGAGGACGCCGGGTACCGGCGGACCAGCGTGCGTTACCGGGAGGGCGTCGACCACTTCGAGCTGCCCGAGGCGCGGGTGCTCGGCGAGGTCCTCGCCGCGGCCGAGGAGTGAGCCGGGCGTGCGGCCGGGCATGTGATCCATCTCTCCCAAATCCCGGTATGGCCTGCAACGACGCGGCCGGGGGCGGGGCTGGGCGAGCACGGACAGGGCACAGCCTCCTCATCGGCTTGCAATAGCATATGACCGCCCGTACGGTGTGATGGAGAAGAAATATGTCGGCGGGGACCGACGCAGGGGGAAGGCCGGTGCGGGGGCATCGAGCCGAGACAACGACTCTTTCGCGGTGCGCCGACCCGGCGCCCCGCTCCCGGAGCGCCTTCCACACCGACACCACCGGCCCGGTGGGTTCATGCGTCCCGCCGACACAGCCGCTGCCAGACCCGCAGCGGCGTGACCGTCGATGGGGGACATCAATGACAGTGCGCTCGACCATGCGCAGCGGCTCGACCCGCTCGGGGGGCGGCCGGCACCTGCTCGAGGACCGGAACCCGGACCACGACCCGCAGGAGGACGCCGAGCTGCTCGACCCGGCCCTGCACACGCAGTCGCTGCCGCAGGTCCCGGGCCGCGCCGTCTTCCCGGTCGCGTCCGCCCCGGCGGCCCGCACCCTGGTGGACGTCGTCATGGACACCGTCGCCCGGCACCCCGACGCCACGGCGGTCGACGACGGGACCACGGTGCTCAGCTACGCCGAGTTCCTCGAGCGCGTCGAGGCGCAGGCCCAGCGCCTGTGGGACCTCGACATCGGGCGCGGGGACCGGGTGGGCATCCGCGTGCCCTCCGGGTCCGTGGACCTCTACGTCGCGATCCTCGGCACCATCTTCGCCGGGGCCGCCTACGTGCCGGTGGACTTCGACGACCCGGACGAGCGCGCGGCCACGGTGTGGGAGGAGGCCTCGGTGTGCGCCGTCTACGGCGCCGGCCTGGCCCTGGAGACCCGCACCGGCGTCCGCCCCGGAGCGGACTGCCGTGAGCCCGGCACGGGCGACGACGCCTGGATCATCTTCACCTCCGGCTCCACCGGCAAGCCCAAGGGCGTGGCGATCAACCACCGCTCCGCCGCCGCCCTCGTGGACGCCGAGGCCGAGCTGTACCTGCCCCGGCGCCCGCTGAGCCCGGGCGACCGGGTCATGGCGGGGCTCTCGGTGGCCTTCGACGCCTCGTGCGAGGAGATGTGGCTGGCCTGGCGCTCCGGCGCCGCCCTGGTCCCGGCTCCGCGCGCGGTCGTGCGCTCGGGCACCGATCTGGGTCCCTGGCTGGTCGAGCGGGGGATCACCGCCGTCTCCACGGTGCCCACCCTGGCCTCCATGTGGCCGGCCGAGGCGCTGAGCCGGATCCGCCTGCTGATCTTCGGCGGCGAGGCCTGCCCCAACGAGCTGGCCGCCCGCCTGGTCCACCCCGGCCGCGAGGTCTGGAACACCTACGGGCCCACCGAGGCCACGGTCATCGCCACCGGCGCCGTGCTCACCGGTGAGCCGCCCGTGCGCATCGGCCTGCCGCTGCCCGGGTGGGAGCTCGCCGTCGTCGACCCCGCCGGCAACCCCGTGCGCTGGGGCGAGGAGGGCGAGCTGATCATCGGCGGCGTGGGGCTGGGCCGCTACCTGGACCCCGCCAAGGACGCCGAGAAGTTCGCGCCGATGGACACCCTGGGCTGGGAGCGGGCCTACCGCTCCGGTGACGTGGTGCGCGCCGACCCCGAGGGCATCGTCTTCGTGGGCCGCGCCGACGACCAGGTCAAGATCTCCGGCCGCCGCGTGGAGATGGGCGAGATCGACGAGCAGATGAGCCGGCTGCCCGGCGTGCAGGCCGGCGCCGCGGCGGTGCACACCACCCCCGCCGGCAACCAGATCCTGGTCGGCTACCTGGTGGCCGACACCCCGGGCTCGGTGGACCTCCCGGAGGCCCGCAGCCTGCTCGCCGACCGCCTCCCCGGCCAGATGGTGCCCGCGCTGGCGCTGATGGACGAGCTGCCGCTGAAGACCTCCGGCAAGGTGGACCGCAAGGCCCTGCCCTGGCCGCTGCCGAACGCCGGCGCGGACGCCGTCGGCTCCCCGGTGGACGCCGAGCTCGAGTGGCTCGCCGCCCTCTGGGCCGATCAGCTGGGCCCGCTGCCCATCGACGAGGACAGCGACTTCTTCGCCCTCGGCGGCACGTCCGTGGCCGTGGCCAAGCTGGTCTCCGAGATCCGCCGCAGCTACCCGGACGCGGAGATCGCGGAGATCTACCGCCACCCCACCCTCACCGGCATGCACGAGTACCTCGCCGGGCTCGCCCCCGTCGACGTCGCGGCCCAGGACGCCGCGCGCACCCGGCAGGTGGCCGACACCCCGCGCTGGAACGGGCTCGTGCAGATCCCCTTCCTGGCGGGCCTCTACGCCGTCTCCGGGCTGCGCTACGTGCTGGGCTCCGCGATCGTGGTGTGGCTGCTGTTCAACCTGCTCGGCGCCACCTGGGTGCCGAACCCGCCGCTGCTGCCGCTCGTGGTCGGCTGGCTGGTGCTCTTCGCCCTGCCCGGCCGCCTGGTGCTCACCGCCCTGTTCATCCGGCTGCTCACCTTCCGGCTGCGCCCCGGCGCCCACGCCCGCGGCTCCTGGACCCACCTGCGGGTCTGGATGGCCGAGCGGGTGCTGATCTTCAACAAGTTCGAACCCCTCATGGGCACCCCCGTGATGGTGCTGTTCTTCCGCCTGCTCGGCAACCGGGTGGGCCGCGGCGCCCACCTCGACACCCTGCCGCCGGTCAGCGGGCTCGCCTCGATCGGCGACGGCGCGGCCGTGGAGCACGAGGTCGACCTCTCCGGCTACTGGCTCGAGGGCGACGTCCTCCACCTCGACGGCGTCACCGTGGGCGCGCACGCCCGGATCGGCACCCGCACGCTGCTCAGCCCCGGCGCGGTGGTCGAGGACGGCGCGGAGGTCGACCCCGGCTCCCACGTCACCGGCACCGTCCCCGCCGGGCGGCTGCAGGGCGGCTCCCCGCTCGAGGACCTCGGCCCCGCCGGCGCGAGCTGGCCGGAGCCGGCCCCCGGGCACGCCCACGGGTTCCGCAACGGGCTGCTCTACGCCCTGGGGCTCGGCACCGTCGGGCTCCTGCCCGTGCTCGCCGTGGTCCCCGGCGCCCTGATCGTGTTCACCCAGGTCCAGGGCATCGAGCTCTACGAGCGCGTCTTCCCGGTCCTGGCCCTGTGGGTGCCGGTCTTCGCCGTGCTCACGGCCCTCGTCTACCTCGCGCTGCTCGTGGCCGTGGTGCGCCTGCTCGCCGGGCTGATCACCCCCGGTCACCACCGCGCCGACGGGACCGCGGCCTGGGCCGTGTGGCTGACCGGTGTGCTGCTGCAGAAGAGCCTCGTGTCGACCTATCCGGTCTACGCCTCGATCGCCACGCCGTTCTTCCTGCGGCTGCTGGGCGCCCGTGTGGGCCACCAGGTGGAGATCTCCACCGTGGAGACCCTCCCGCACCTGACCACCTTCGAGTCCGGCTCCTTCATGGCCGACCACTCCCTGGTCAGCTCCGCGCGCACCGGCTTCGGCTGGGTGCACGTGGGCCGCTCGACCGTGGGGGAGCGCTCCTTCGTGGGCAACTCCGGGATCGTGGGCCCCGAGCGCGACGTCCCGGCGGACTCCCTGATCGCCGTGCTCTCCTCCGCCCCGGAGCACGCCGAGGCCGGCACCTCCTGGCTGGGCCGGATGCCCGAGCCGATCAGCCGGGTCAGCGACGCCGCCGACGAGGACGTCACCTACCGGCCGCGCCGGCGGCTGCTCGTGGCGCGAACCCTCGTGGAGTCCCTGCGGGCCGTGCCGTTCATGGTCACCGCGTGGATCGACCTGGCCATCGTCTACGTCCTGACCACCGTCTACATGCGCGCCGGGGGCGGCCTCGACGGCATCGTCTCGGCCTTGCTGTGGGCCACGCCCGTGGTGCTCGCCGCCGGCGTGCTGGCCGCGCTGGTGCCCGTGATGGTCAAGTGGGCGCTCATGGGCCGCTTCCGCGAGGGCGAGCGCCCGCTGTTCAGCTCCTTCGTGTGGCGCAACGAGCTCGCCGACACCTTCGCCGAGTCGCTGGCGGTGCCCGGGCTGATCCGCCTGGCCGTGGGCTCCCCGGTGTTCAACGTGTGGGCGCGGCTGATGGGCGCGCGGATCGAGCGCGGCGTGTGGTGCGAGACCTGGTGGCTGCCGGAGTTCGACCTGGTCCACCTCGGCCGCGGCGTGTCCGTGAACCGCGGCACCGTGCTCCAGACGCACCTGTTCCACGACCGCATCATGCGGCTGCAGCCGGTGTCCATGGAGGCAGGGTCCACGCTGGGTCCGAACAGCTTCGTCCTCCCGGGCAGCACCGTGGAGGCCGGGGCGACCGTGGGCCCCGGCTCCCTGGTGATGGCCCAGGAGACCGTGCCCGCCGGCAGCACCTGGGGCGGAAACCCGATCCGGCCGCTGCACGTCCCGGCCGGCGAACTCGTGGGCGGCGGGGGATCGAACCGGTGAGCGCCGCCGACCCCACCACCACCCGGGGCGGGGGCACCGCGGTGCTCAACGTCCCCGGCCCCGCCGGGCGGCGCACCAAGCGCCGGCTGGTCGGCGTGGACGCCGCCCGCGGCTTCGCGCTGCTGGGCATGGTCGCCGTGCACACCATGCCGGTCTGGGACGAGGAGGCCGGGCGGGCCTCGCTGAGCTGGTCCCTGTTCGCCGGGCACTCGGCGGCGCTGTTCGCCACCCTGGCCGGGGTGAGCCTGGCCTTCCTCTCCGGCGGCCGCACCCCGCACGAGGGCCGGCGGCTGGCCGGGGACCGGGCCGGACTCGTGGGCCGCGCCGCGGTGATCGCCCTCGTCGGCTTCCTCGTCGGGTTCGTGGCCCCGCCGGTGAACAACATCCTCATCTACTACGGGATGTTCTTCCTGCTGGCCATTCCGTTCCTGGGCCTGCGGATCCGCCACCTGCTGGCGGCCTCGGTACTGTTCGCCGTGCTCTCCCCGTTCCTCATGCAGTGGTCCCTGGAGGTGCTGCCCGCCCACGTCTACGGCAACCCCACGCTGTGGAACCTGGTCACCGAGCCGGTCACCGTCCTGTCCCAGCTGCTGCTCACCGGCACCTACCCGGCCCTGCCGTACATGAGCTACCTGCTCGCCGGCCTGGCCCTGGGGCGGATGAACCTCACCAGCCGGAAGGTGCAGCTGTGGCTGGTGGGCGTGGGCGCGGCCACCGCCCTGCTCGCCTGGACGGTGTCCATGGTGGCGCTGCTGGTCTTCGGGGTCTACGAGCGGATCTGGTCCGCCACCCCCTGGATGTCCGAGGAGCAGATCGACTCCATCCTGGTCTTCGGCCCCGAGCCGTCCCTGCCGACCACCACCCTGTGGTGGCTGACCGTTCCGGCCCCGCACAGCAACACCCCTGCGGCGCTGTTCGTCAGCCTGGGCATGGCCGTCTTCGCGCTCGGCGCCTTCCTGCTGCTGGCCCGGCTGATCGGCAAGGCCCTCACACCGCTGGCGGCCGCCGGGTCCATGACCTTCACCCTGTACACGCTGCACCTGCTGTTCCTGGCCACGGGGGTCTACGACCTCGCGCCCGGGTTCTGGTTCTGGATGCAGCTGGTGGTCTTCGGACTGCTGGCCGTGGCCTGGCAGCGGGCGGTGGGCCAGGGCCCGCTCGAGAAGCTCGTGGCCCGCGTCTCCAAGGGCATCACCCGCAGGGTGGCGGCCCGCCCCCCGGCGGAATCGAGCCGCTGAGGAAGCCCCCGAGCCCCCCACCTGACCACCGAGTCCCCCATGTGCTCGCAATTCCCCCGGATCGATCGGGGGGAATTGCGAGCACATGGGGGACTCGGTGCTTGGCACGGGCGATGTGGGGGAGTCGGGGGCGCCAGTTAGTTGCTGGTTGCTGGGGGACTCGATGCCTGGCGTGGGCCACCCGGGAGACCCGGCGCTCGGCGCGGGCCATCTCAGGGGGGTCGGGGCGCCGGTCAGTCACTGATTGATGGGGGACTCTGCGCTCGACGGGGCGCGCACCGGGGGCTCACAGGGGTGATCCCCGTGCTGTGAGCGGAATTGCACCGAGGCGTTACTCCTGCCGTCGGGGGGCGAAACACGGGATTCCTACGGTGGGGGCATCGCACGCCGCCGTGCACCGCATCCGCCCCGCCAGGAGGTCCCCGTGAGTTCAGAGCTGCACCCCGACCCGTCCCCGACGGCGGCACGGCCGTCCGCGCCGGTGCCCCCGCTGGCGCTGCGCGAGCGGCCCGGCCGCTGGCTGGACGGCTACCGCCCCGAGGACCCCGCGTTCTGGGAGAGCACCGGCCGCCCGATCGCCCGCACCAACCTCACGTGGTCGATCCTCGCGGAGTTCCTGGGCTTCGCCGTCTGGCAGCTGTGGGCCATCACGGTCGTGTTCCTGCCGGGCGCGGGCTTTCCCTTCAGCGACTCGCAGATCTTCTGGCTGATCTCCATCCCCTCGCTGGTGGGGGCCACGCTGCGGATCCCGTACACCTTCATGGTCGGCCGGTTCGGCGGCCGGAACTGGACGATCGTCTCGGCCCTGCTGCTGCTGGTCCCCACCGTGGGCCTGGCGCTGGCGGTCGGCAACCCCGGCACCCCGTTCGCGGTCATGCTGCTGCTGGCGGCCACGGCCGGCTTCGGCGGCGGCAACTTCGCGTCCTCGATGGCCAACATCACCTTCTTCTACCCGGTGCGGGAGAAGGGCTGGGCGCTGGGGCTCAACGCGGCCGGCGGCAACCTCGGCACGGCCGTGGCGCAGCTGGTCGTCCCGATCGCCGTCTCGCTCGTCGCCCTCGGGGCCACCGGACTCTCGGTCGCGGGGTGGCTGTGGGTGCCGTTCATCCTCTTCGCCGCGTGGGGCGCGCGGAGGTACATGCACAACCTCTCCCACGCCAAGGGCGACGTGGCGGGGTCCCTGGCCACGGTGCGGGAGCCGCACTTCTGGGTAATGTCCTTCCTCTACGTGGGCACCTTCGGGTCCTTCATCGGCTTCTCCAGCGTGTTCCCCAAGCTCATCGCGGACACCTTCCCCGGCTTCTCCTCCTTCACCGTGGGCGCGGCGGCGCTGTCCCTGGCGTTCCTCGGGCCGCTGGTGGGGTCCGTCTCCCGCCCCTACGGCGGGCGGCTCGCGGACCGCTTCGGCGGCGCGCCGGTGACGGTGGGAGTGTTCGCGGTCATGGCGCTGCTCGCCCTGGCCGTGGTGCTCACCCTGCCGCTGGCCGACTTCTGGCTGTTCCTGGGCCTGTTCCTGCTGCTGTTCACCGCGGCCGGCATGGGCAACGGCTCCACCTACCGGATGATCCCCTCGATCTACCGGGTGCTGGGGCTGCGCCGGCAGCAGGACGCCGCGGTCTCCACCGAGCGCAAGGCCTCGGCCGCCCTGGGGCTGATCGGGGCGGTCGGCGCGTACGGCGGGTTCCTGATCCCGCAGGCGCTGAACCTCTCGAACACCACCACCGGGGCCTACAGCGCCGCGTTCTACGGCTTCGTCGCGTTCTACGTGGTGGCCCTGGCGGTGACCTGGGCCTGCTATCTGCGCCCGGGCACGGAGATGGGCGACAGCCACATCTGAGCCGGCCCCCGCCCTCCCGGAAGGAACCCCCGCATGAGCACCACGGCCACCCACTGCCCCTACTGCGCGCTGCAGTGCGCCATGACCCTCGACACGGACTCCGCGGCCGCCGCCGCGCAGGGCTTCCCGGAGGTGCGGGCCCGGCAGTTCCCTGTCAACGGGGGAGGGATGTGCCGGAAGGGCTGGACGTCGGCGGAGCTGCTGGCCCACCCGTCGCGGCTCACCGCGCCGCTGCTGCGCGGTCCGGACGGGATGTTCCGGGAGGTCTCCTGGGACGCGGCGCTGGACCGGATGGCGGCGGAGTTCCGCGCCGCCCAGGACCGGTACGGCCGGGACGGCGTCGGGATCTTCGGCGGCGGCGGGCTGACCAACGAGAAGGCCTACCAGCTGGGGAAGTTCGCGCGGGTGGCCCTGCGGACCTCGCGGATCGACTACAACGGCCGGTTCTGCATGTCCTCCGCCGCCGCGGCCGCCAACCGCTCGCTGGGGGCCGACCGCGGCCTGCCGTTCCCGGTGACCGACCTCGACGACGCCCACACCGTGCTGCTGCTCGGCAGCAACCCCGCCGAGACCATGCCCCCGTTCGTCCAGCACCTGGAGCACGCCCGGGAGCGCGGCGGCCTGATCGTGGTGGACCCCCGCCGCTCCGCCACGGCCCGGATGACCGACGACGACGGCGGGATCCAACTGCAGCCCACCCCCGGCTCCGACCTGGTGCTGCTGCTGGGCCTCGCCCACGTGGTGCTGCACGAGGGCCTGGCCGACCTGGACTACCTGGAGCGGCGCACCACCGGCCTCGAGGCCTTCCGCACGAGCGTCGGCGCGTGGTGGCCCGAGCGGGTCGAGCAGGTCACCGGTGTCCCGGCGGAGCGGCTCCGCCGCGCCGCCCGCCGGCTGGCCCGAGAACGGCGGGGCACCTACGTGCTCACCGGGCGCGGGGTCGAGCAGCACGTGGACGGCACGGACACCGCGACCGCGGCGATCAACCTGGCCCTGCTGCTCGGGCTGCCCGGTCGTCCCGGCTCCGGCTGGGGCACGCTCACCGGCCAGGGCAACGGCCAGGGCGGGCGCGAGCACGGCCAGAAGGCCGACCAGCTGCCCGGCTACCGCTCGATCACGGACCCCGCCGCCCGGGCGCACGTGGCCGGGGTGTGGGGCGTCGACCCGGCGGAGCTGCCCGGCCCGGGGATCCCCGCGGTCCGGCTGCTGAGCACCCTCGGCACCGAGGGCGGCGTGCGCTGCCTGTGGGTCAACGGCTCCAACGTGGTGATCGGCGCCCCGGACACCGCCGCCGTGACCCGGGGGCTGCAGGCCCTGGACTTCCTGGTGGTCTGCGACCTCTTCCTCTCCGAGACCGCCGAGTACGCCGACCTCGTCCTGCCCGTGCCGCAGTGGGCCGAGGAGGAGGGGACCATGACCAACCTCGAGGGCCGGGTGCTGCGCCGCCGCCGCGCGGTGGACCCGCCGCCCGGGACCCGGGACGAGCTGTGGATCATGGCCGAGCTCGCCCGGCGGCTCGAGGCGCCGGGCGCCTTCAGCCCCCACCCGCAGGAGGTCTTCGCGGAGCTGGCCCGGGCCTCGGCCGGGGGAACGGCCGACTACTCCGGGATCCGCTGGGCCGCCCTGGACGCCGGCGAGGCCTGCTACTGGCCCTGGCCGGTGGGGAGCTCCACCGGCACGCCCCGGGTCTTCCTCGACCGCTTCGGCCACCCCGACGGCCGGGCCCGGCTGGTCCCGGTCCGGGCGCGCACCGCCGGCCGGGCGGTCGACCCGAGCCCGCGAGCACACCGCCGGGAACCGCTGCACGGACCCGGCACGCTGACCCTGACCACCGGGCGGTACCTGGAGCACTACCAGTCCGGCAACCAGACCCGCCGGGTGTCCTCCCTGCTCGGGGCCCGCCCCGAGTCCCGGCTGCAGATCCACCCCGCGACCGCGGCCGCCCTCGGCATCCGCGACGGCGCGGCGGTCGAGCTGACCAGCGCCCGCGGCCGTGCCGTGGCCCTGGCCCGGCTGAGCACCGACATCCGCCCCGACACCGTGTTCCTGCCCTTCCACTACGCCGGTGACGGGACCCCCAACCGGCTCGTGTCCTCGGACGCCGTGGACCCGGTCTCGTCCATGCCCGAGTTCAAGGCCGGCTCGGTCACCGTCCGGGCGATCGACCCCCAGGAGAGCACCCGATGACCCCGCACCGTCCCACCCGCTCGACCGGCACCCCGATGCGCCCCGGCGAGCACGTGGTCGTGATCGGCTTCGGCCCCGTGGCCGCCCGGTTCGTCGACGACGTCGCCGACCTCGCCGCCGCGGGCACCATCCGCCTGACCGTGATCGGCGGGGAGGCCGAGCCCGCCTACAACCGGGTGCTCGTGGGCGAGCACGCGATGGGCCGGGCCGAGCTCGCCTCCATGCGGCTGGCCGACCCGGAGCTCCTGGCGCGCAGCGGGATCGACGTCCTGCTCGGCACGGAGGTGACCCGGATCGACCGCGCCCGCCGGCTGCTGCACGTCACCGACCGGGCCACCGGAGACTCCGGGCGGCTGGGCTACGACCGCCTCGTCCTGGCCACCGGCGCCCGCCCCAACCTGCCGGTGCTGCGCGGGCTCAACCCGGATCCGCACGCCTATGGGCACCTGCCCGCCGGCGTCACCGCGCTGCGGGACCTGCGCGACGCCCGGTCCGTGCGCGCCGTCGTCGAGCGCCGCGGCCGCGTGGTCGTGCTGGGCGGGGGCGTGCTCGGGCTCGAGGCCGCGCTCGCGGCGAGCGAGGTCGGCTGCCCGGTGACGGTCGTCCACTACGCCCCGTGGGTGATGACCCGGTCCCTGGACGCCGCCGGCGGAGCCCTGCTGGGGAGGGCGCTCGACGAGGCCGGGGTGGAGGTGGTCTCCGGCGCCCAGGCGCGCGAGGTGCTCCTGGGCGAGGACCGGGGCTTCCGCGGCCTGCTCCTGCAGGACGGCCGCGAGGTGCCCGGCGAGCTGCTGCTGCTCTCCGTCGGGGTCACGCCCCGCACCGAGCTCGCCGAGGGCGCCGGTCTGCGCACCGCCCGCGGCATCGTGGTGGACCACGAGCTGGAGGCCGACGTCGAGCAGCGCGTCTTCGCCGTCGGGGACTGCGCCGAGGTGCTGTGCCCGGACCCGTCCTGCCAGGTCTGCCCCGGCCGGGCCGGCAGGGGGCCCTCCGGGCTCGTGGGCCCCGGGTGGCGCCAGGCGGAGTGGCTGGCCGCCCGCGTGCGCGCCGAGCTGGAGGCCGTGGCCGAGGGCGGGACCACCGTGCTCGCGCCGCTGACCGAGGGCCCCGCCGGGGCGGTGCGGCTCAAGGCGCACCAGGTGGAGCTCGCCTGCGCCGGAGCGGCCGGGGGCGCGCCGTGGGAGCCGCGGGCCGACGGCGGGTCCGTGGTGCAGTGGGCCGACGGGTCGGCCGGGACCTACGCCCAGCTCGTGCTGCGCCCGGACCGGACCCTCGCCGGCTACACCGTGCTCGGGCTGCCCCGGGCCGCGGCGGAGATCGGGCTGCTCCACGACCGCGGCGAGGCCGTGCCGGAGGACCCGAGCGTCCTGCTGCGCCTGGACGGGCCCGACGCCGGGGCCGGCGAGCGTCCGACGACCCCCGAATCCACGGTCTGCCACTGCGCGGGTGTGAGCAGGGGCCGCATCGCCGACGCCGTGGCCGAGGGCGCCGCCACCGTCGAGGCGGTCGGCCGCGCCACCCGGGCCGCCACCGGCTGCGGCGGCTGCAAGGCCGCGGTCGCCCGGATCATCGACGCCCACACCCCGGCCCCGGCCTGACGCCACGGCCTGACGCCACCGCGGATCCCCTGGCGGTCCGCCCCAGCCTTCCTCCCGAGACCCCTGTCTCGTGCCTGACCCCCGGATCGCCGAGTCCCCCCTCGTCCCGCCGAGTCCCCCCTTCGTCCCGCTGAGTCCCCCCTGCGCTCGCAATTCCCCTCGATCGATCGGGGGGAAATGGGAACCCATGTGGGACTCGGTGGTGCTGGGGAGACTCAGCGGTGTTGGGGGATTCGGCGGTGCTGGGGGGACTCAGCGGTGTTGGGGGATTCGGCGGTGCTGGGGGGACTCAGCGGTGCTGGGAGGACTCAGCGGTGTTGGGGGATCCGGCGGTGCTGGGGGACTCGGCGGTGCTGAGGGAGCGGCAGGCGGGTCAGGGGGACAGCCGGTAGCCGCGCTTGATCACCGTCTCCACCACCGGGGCGGGCAGGGCCTTGCGCAGCCGCGAGATCACCATCTCCAGGGCGTGCTCGGTGTCCAGGCCCGGCACCGCGGAGAGCAGCTGCGCCCGGGACACCACCGCGCCGGGGCTGGCCGCCAGCGCCCGCAGCACCGTCACCTGCGCGTCGGAGAGCGGGACGAACTCGCCGTCCAGCGCGGTGCCGGTGCTCATCAGCCGCAGCGTCCCGTACCGGGTGGGCAGCACCACGGTGCGCTCCTGCGCGGCGTGGGTGCACACGGCCCGGACCAGGGCGCCCAGCCGGAACCGCTCGGGCACCAGCGGCTCCACCCCGGCCTCCAGCAGGGGCCCGGCGCACACCGGGCCGACCGCGGCGGCCGTGACGTCGGTGCGCAGCGCCTCCACGAGCTCGTCGTAGTGACCGGCCTCCTGTGCGGTGCTGAAAAGGGAGTCCACCGCCGGCGCGGCCGTGAAGGTCAGGACGTCGATCCGGCGCTCGCACACGTCCCGGATGAGGGCGGGCAGGCGCTCGCCGTCGTCGGCGGAGAGCCAGCGGTAGGGGGCCACGGTGTCCACGCGGGCGCCGGCGGCCACGAGCCGCTCGAGCTGCAGCTCGTCGGTCAGCCCGTGCAGCTGCACGGCCACGCGGGTCCCGCGCACGCCGTCGGCCAGGAGCCGGTCCACCACGGAGGAGGTCCGCTCGTCGGCGGAGACCTCGGGGTCGTCGAGCTCGAGGGAGAGCACCTGGCCGCGGGCCTTCGCGCCGCGGGTGAGCACGCGGGCGGCACGGAACGCGTCCCGCAGCTCCTCGCCCAGGCCGGCGGCGTCGGCGGCCTCGAACCACCGGCGGAGCCCGTAGGCGGTGGTGACCACGAGGACCTCCGGGCGGTGGGCCAGCAGCGTGCGGGTGTCCTCGATCACCCGGGTGTCCTCGGTCACGGGGGAGATCATCAGGGCGGGCGCGTGCACCACCTGCGCGCCGCGGCGCTCCAGGGCCGAGATGAAGTCCGTGGCCCGGCGGTGGGCGGTCACGCCCACGCGGAACCCGGTCAGCTCGCCGAGCGCGGGGGCGGAGGGTGCAGCGGTCATGGCCCGAGGATATGGCCGCCCTGTGACCGCCGTGTTTCCGCGTGTTTCCGCCGGCGCACTCCCGCCCGGCCGGCTCCGGCCGGGCGCGCTCACACCCCGGCAGGGGTCGCGCCCGCGGCGCCCTCGCGCACCGGGATGCGCGGACCGGTCAGCAGCACCGGCCCGGCGCCGGCCTCGGCGGCCGCGCGCTCGGCGTCGGTCGCGGGGCGGCGCTGGCCGCGCTCGAGCACGTAGTCCTGCGAGTCGTCCGGGGCGGCGTCGTTGACGAAGGACCGGAACCGGCGCAGCCGCTCGGGGTCCTGCAGGGTCGCGGCCCACTCGTCCTCGTAGCGGTCCACGTGCCGGGCCATGGCCTCCTCCAGCTCCTCGCCGACGCCCAGGGAGTCCTCGACGACGACGGCGCGCACGTGCTCGATGCCGCCGTCGAGCTCCTCCTGCCACCGGGCCGTGCGCTGCATCCGGTCCGCGGTGCGGATGTAGTACATCAGGTACCGGTCGATGTAGCGGACCAGGGTGTCGTCGTCCAGGCCCTGGGCCAGCAGCTGGGCGTGGGCCGGCGTGGCCCCGCCGTTGCCGCCGGTGTAGAGGTTCCAGCCGTCGGTGGTGGAGATGACGCCCACGTCCTTGCCGCGGGCCTCGGCGCACTCGCGGGCGCAGCCGGAGACGCCCATCTTGAACTTGTGCGGGGAGCGCAGCCCCCGGTAGCGCAGCTCGAGCCGCACGGCCATGCCCACGGAGTCCTGGACGCCGTAGCGGCACCAGGAGGAGCCCACGCAGGACTTCACGTTGCGCAGCGCCTTGCCGTAGGCCTGCCCCGACTCGAAGCCCGCGTCCACCAGCTCCCGCCAGATCTCGGGCAGCTGCTCGAGCCGGGCGCCGAACATGTCCACCCGCAGGGCCCCGGTGATCTTGGTGTAGAGCCCGTACCTGCGCGCGACCTCCCCGAGCACGATGAGCTTCTCCGGGGTGATCTCCCCGGCCGGCACACGGGGGACCACGGAGTAGGTGCCGTCCTTCTGCATGTTCGCCAGCGCCCGGTCGTTGGTGTCCTGCAGGGCGCCGCGCCCGGCGTCGAGCACGTACTCGTCGCGCTGGGAGGCGAGCACGGAGGCCACCACGGGCTTGCAGATGTCGCAGCCCAGGCCCGTGCCGAACCGGCCCACCACCTCGTCCCACGAGGACAGGTCCAGGGCGCGCACGGCCTCGAAGAGCTCGGCGCGGGAGAGCTCGAAGTGCTCGCACAGGGCGGTCGAGACCTCCACCCCGGCCTTGGCGAGCTCCAGGTCCAGGGTCTTCTTGAGCATCGGGACGCAGGAGCCGCACTGGGTGCCGGCCCGGGAGCACTTCTTCAGCTCGCCGATCTCGTGCACGCCGCAGCCGATCTGCTCGCGCACCGCCCCGGTCGTCACGTTGTTGCAGGAGCACAGCACGGCGTCGTCGGGGAGATCGCCGGCCGGGGCCTCCGCACCGGAGGCGGAGAGGTAGGCGCCGGGCTCGCCGGGCAGCTCCCGGCCGAGCAGCGGGCGCAGCGCGTTGTACGGCTCGGCGTCCCCGACGAACACCCCGCCCAGCAGGGTCCTCGCGTCCTGGGTCACCACGACCTTCTGGTACATCCCCCGGGCCGGGTCCGCGTAGACGACCTCGAGGCAGTCCTCGGTCTCCCCGTAGGCGTCGCCGAAGGAGGCCACGTCCACGCCGGCGAGCTTGAGCTTCGTGGCGGTGTCGAAGCTGCCGAACGTGGAGCGCCCGCCCGCCAGGCGGTCGGCCACGATCTCCGCCATGGTGTTCGCCGGGGCCACCAGGCCGAGGCACTCCCCGTTCCAGGAGGCCACCTCGCCGATCGCCCAGACGTGCTCCGCGGAGGTCCGGCACGCGTCGTCGATCACCACGCCGCCGCGCGGAGCGGTCTCGATCCCGGCGTTGTAGGCCAGCCGGTCCCGGGCCCGGATGCCCGTGGCCACGATCACCAGGTCCGCCTCGAGGTCGGCGGAGTCCCGGAACTCGACGGCGCAGACCTCGCCGTCGGCCTTGCGCAGCCCCACCCCGGAGGGCCGCTCGCCCAGGTGCAGGCGCACGCCCCGGGCGGAGATCAGGGCGTTGAGGGACCGGCCGGCGCCCTCGTCGAGCTGGGCGTTCATCAGCCACCGGCGGGAGTGCACCACGGTGGCCTCCGCGCCGAGCTCCTGCAGCCCGCCCGCTGCCTCGAGGCCCAGCAGGCCTCCGCCGATCACCACGCCGCGCGGGGTGCGGCCGTAGCGGGCCCGCAGCCGCTCCACCTCGGCCCGGATCGCCGCGACGTCGTCGAGGGTGCGGAAGACGAGGGCGTGCTGGGCGCCGGGGATGTCCAGGCGGGCGGCGGCGGAGCCGGTGGCGAGCACGAGCTCGTCGTAGCCGGTGACCGTCCCGTCGGCGGCGGTCACGGTGCGCGCCGCGGGGTCGATCTCCCGCGCCGCCACGCCCTGGCGCAGGTCCACCCGGGGGTCCTGCCACACGGTGCCCCCGCCCAGGGTCAGGTCGATCTGCCCGTCCGGGCCGGTGAGGGCCTTGGACAGCTGCACGCGGTCGTAGGGCACCCACGGCTCGTCGGCGAACACGGTCAGGCGCACGTGGTGGTCCTCCGCGGACAGCACCGCCTCCGCGAAACGGTGGGCGGCGGGTCCGCCGCCGACCACGACGACGTGCTGCGGGGAACGGGCCGAGAAGGGGGAGCGGGTCACGGAAGACCTCCGGGAACGGTGGCGGGCAGGGCGTCGGGCACGACTCTAGGAGGACGGGATTGCCCCGCGGTTGCCCTGCCGTTCCGCGGGCTTTTCGCTTTCCTCACCGTCCTCCCGGGGGGTCGTGAGCGGCGTTTGACCGGGGCGAAACGGTGCGGGAGCGGCCCCGAAACCGGGCCCGCCTAACGTCGATCCCGACGTTGCCGGACCCGCGGCCCGGGCACCCGCCCGGCCCTCGGCCCGAGCACCCGCCCGACCGTCCGCCCGACCAGCAGGAGGCCCCCATGACCGCGACGCTCCCGGAAGCTCCCACCCGCCCCACCGGCCCCGCCACCGCCTGGCACGACGTGTGCGCCCTCACGGACCTGGAGCCCCTGTGGGGCGAGGCGGCCCGGGTGGCCGGCCGGCAGGTGGCGCTCTACCGCGTGGACGGCACCACGGTGCTGGCGGCCGACCACCGCGACCCCCGCACCGGGGCCTGCGTGATGGCCCGGGGCATCCTCGGCTCCCGCGGGGCGGCGGTGACGGTCGCCTCGCCGCTGCACAAGGAGGTCTACGACCTCGGCTCCGGCCGGTGCCTCAGCGGCGACGGGCCGGAGCTGCCCGTCCACCCCGTCCTGGTGCGGGACGGGCGGGTCCTCGTGGCGCTGCCGAGCGCACCGCCTGTCGTCGGGGGACCTTTCCGGGGGCCGTGCGTGGGATGAGCAGGTGACCGGACAGCGTCCCCGCACCTTCCCCAGGGGTCGTGGCCGGCCATGGCTCCGGCGTCCTCGCCGGGACAGACGGCGCAGACCCGGGCCCAGGCCGACCTCGCGCACGAGCCCGCCCTGGTGGCCGGCGGGTGCCATGCCCTCGTGCAGGGCGTGGACCTGAGCCGGGCCGTGGCGGTGGTCCTCCGCCTGCAGGGGGATCCGACCCGGCAGGTCCAGGCACCCAGGACGACGCTCCGGTCCCCTCGTGTGCGTCAGCCCGTCGGCGCGGGAACATCGCCGTCGCTCGGCGTCGGGCCTGCAGGCGGCACGGTCTGGTCGTCGGCGCCGGGATGGGCGTAGATTTGCGCCACCTGGCGCCACGCTCCCGCCTCGGCCCCGAGCGCACCGGAGCCCGTTCGTGGAGGAGGAGGAGAACTTGCACCGGCCCCTCCGGGGCGACGGTGGGCCAGGCCGCGGAGCCGTGCTGGAGCACCGGAGGGTACGCCATGACCGAAGACCACCCACGGCCGGACCCGGCACGCCACGGGTCACGGTCCGGGCCCGCAGACGGACAGGGACCGTCGGCTGCCGCGTCAGCCTCCTCGCACGGAGGGGGAGAGGACATCCGGGTCACTCGACGGGTCGCGGGTGTCGACGCGGCCCGGGGGTTCGCCCTCCTCGGGATGACGGCGGTGCACACCGTGGACCTGTGGAACGACGAAGCGGGCCGTGCGACCCTCAGCGGTCTCCTCTTCAGCGGGAAGTCCTCCGCCCTGTTCGTCACTTGTGCCGGCGTGAGCCTGGCGTTCGTCTCAGGGGGTCGTGTGCCGAGCGTCGGACGCGGAATGGTCGCCGTCCGCTGGTCCGTGGCCGCCCGTGCGGCGGCGATCGCCTTGATCGGCCTGCTCACGGGTCTCCTGGGCCCTGCGGTCGACATCATCCTCGTCCACTACGGGATGTTCTTCCTCCTGGCCATACCTCTGCTGGGTGTGCGCATCCGGTACCTGCTGCTCGGTTCCGCCCTCTTCGCGCTCCTGGGACCCTGGCTCGTGTGGTGGTCCAGGGCGTCGTTGCCGGGTGTGGACGCGTATTCGAGTCCCACGATCGCAGATCTCGCGACGGACCCCCTGGCCGTGGCTCTCGATGTGCTGCTGACGGGCTACTACCCGGCCCTGGCGTGGATGGCGTACCTCTGCGCGGGCCTCGCGGTGGGCCGGATGGACCTGAGGAGCCTTCGGGTGCAGGTCCGACTCGTGCTCGTCGGCGCAGCTCTGGCCTGCCTGGCGTGGGGATCGTCCGTTCTGGCGCTGTACGCGCTGGGCGGGTACGAAGCGATCGGCCGAGCCACTCCATGGATGTCGGGCCGGTCCATCGAGGAGGTCGTGGCGGTCGGGCCGGACTCGCAGGTGCCGACCACCACCCTGTGGTGGCTCGTGGTGCCGGGACCGCACACGACCACGTCCTTCGCCCTCCTCCTCGGCCTGGGCACGGCCCTGACGGTCCTCGGACTGTTCCTGCTCGTGCCGAGGGCGGTGACGAGACTGCTCACCCCGCTCGTCGCGATGGGCTCGATGCCGTTGACCCTCTACACGGCACACGTGCTGTTCCTGTCGTCCGACGCGTACGAGGCCCCGTTCTGGGTCCAGATCGTCTGCTTCGCGCTGTTCGCCGTCCTGTGGCGTCGCAGCAGGGGGCAGGGCCCGCTCGAGAACGTCGTCTCGAGCCTGGCTCACCAGGTCCGTCGGCGCGTGCTCACCCGGGACGCGGCCCCCGGCCTTCCTGGCTGAGACGAGCCTCCCGGCGCCGGAACGTCGATACCCGCCGCTCGAGGGATCACCCTGTCCGTCCTGCGGGTCGAGGCCCTTCTCGCCCCTGCCCCGGAACCGGGCCGTCTCGTCCGTGCCCGGGACTCAGAGGCCCAGAGCGGCCTCGATCTCACCGCGGACCCGCGTCAACTTGTCCGCGGCGGCCGACCGCGCCCCGGACAGCGCGGCAGGTGCGGCCACCGGGGTCACCACTTCCAGGTAGCACTTGAGCTTCGGTTCGGTGCCGGACGGGCGCACGATCACCCGGGTGTCGTCGGCGGTGAGTAGACGCAGGCCCTCGGTGGGCGGCAGGCCGGTGTCCGGGGAGGTGAGGTCCTCCACGCGCACCACGTCCGAGCCGCCCAGGGCGGTGGGCGGGGCGTCCCGCAGCGCCGCGGTCATCGCCGGGATCCGGGCGAGGTCGGCCACGCGGATGCTCAGCTGGTCGGTCGCGTGCAGGCCGTGGGTCACGGCGAGCTCGTCGAGGACGTCCTGCAGCGTGCGGCCCTGGGCCCGCAGCTCATCGGCCAGCACCGCGACCGCGACCGCGGCGCTGATCCCGTCCTTGTCCCGCACGACGTCGGGGGCCACGCAGTAGCCCAGCGCCTCCTCGTAGCCGTAGGCCAGACCCGGCACCCGGGCGATCCACTTGAAGCCGGTCAGGGTCTCGCGGTGGGGCAGACCGGCGGCGGCGGCGATCCGCCCGAGCATGCGGGAGGAGACGATCGAGTTGGCGAGCACCGCGTCGGCGCGGCCGGCGCACCGGGCCGCCGCGGCGTGGCCCAGCAGCGCGCCGACCTCGTCGCCGTGCAGCATCCGCCAGCCGTCGCCGTCGGGCACCGGGACGGCCGCGGCCACCCGGTCGGCGTCGGGGTCGTTGGCCAGGACCAGATCGGCGTCCCGGGCGCGGGCGGCCGCCAGTGCCAGGTCCAGGGCCCCGGGCTCCTCGGGATTGGGGAACGCGACGGTGGGGAAGTCGGGGTCGGGCTCCGCCTGCTCGGCGACCACGTGGACGTCGGCGAAGCCGGCCCGCCGCAGCGCCTGCGCGGCGGTGCGCCCGCCCACCCCGTGCATGGGGGTCAGGACGACGCTCAGCCCCCGCGCCCGTGCCGCGGCCTCGGGGACCACCGCGCGGAGGTAGTCCTCCTCGACGCCGCCGGGCAGGACCGTCCACCCGGAGGCGGCCCGCGGGATGCCGGCCACGGGCCCGACGGCCGCGATCCGCTCGGCGATCAGCCGGTCGTGCGGGGCCACGATCTGGCAGCCCCGGGCCTCCGGCGCCACGGCACGGCCGCCCAGGTAGACCTTGTACCCGTTGTCCGCGGGCGGGTTGTGGCTGGCCGTGACCATCACGCCCACCTCGGCCGCGAAGGCCCGCACCGCCCACGCGAGGACCGGGGTGGGCAGGGCCGAGGGCATCAGCAGGGTCTCGATGCCGGCCGCGGTGAACACCGCGGCGGTGTCCCGGGCGAAGACGTCCGAGTTGTACCGGGCGTCGTAGCCCACCACGGCCCGCAGGGGCCGGTCGCCGGACGCGCCCTCGGAGTCGTCCCGGAGCGCGGCGCTGCCGCCGCCGGCATCGCGGGGGTCGGCATCCCCGGGGGCGGAACCCATGGCGCCGGTCTCCACCGCTGCGATGTCCTCGGCGTCGGCCTGGACGGCGGCGGCCTTCCCCGCGGTGGCGACCACGTGGGCGGCCAGCCCGGCGGCAGCGCGCAGCACCACCACGCGGTTCATCCGCATCGGCCCGGCGCCGAGGGCGGCCCGCAGCCCGGCGGTGCCGAACTGGAGGGTGCCGGAGAACCGGTCGGCCAGCTCGGCGCGGGCCGCGGCGTCGCCGGCTCCGGCCCGCTCGGCGAGCTCCTTGAGCTCGGCGCGGGTGACGGGGTCCGGGTCGTCCGCGGCCCAGGCGCGCGCGGCGGCGAGGAGGTCGGGCTCGGGGCGGGTGTCGGTGCTCATGGGTGCTCCTCCTGGGGACGGGACCGGTGTGCGGCGTGCCGGGCGGCACCGTCCGCCCGGCCGGGGCCGGTCAGCGCTGGGCGACGATGTCAGAGCTGGGCGACGATGCGCGCCAGCAGCTGCGAGATCCGGGGCCCGGCCGCCTGCCCGGCCTCGATGACCTCCTCGTGGGACAGCGCCGTGGCGGAGATCCCGGCGGCCTGGTTGGTGACCAGCGAGATGCCGAAGACCTCCATGCCCGCGTGCCGGGCGGCGATGGCCTCCAGGGCGGTGGACATGCCCACGAGGTCGGCCCCGAGCACCCCGGCCATCCGCACCTCGGCGGGCGTCTCGTAGTGCGGGCCGGGGAACTGGGCGTAGACGCCCTCGTCCAGGGTGGGGTCCACCGTGCGGGCGAGCTCGCGCAGCCGCGGGGAGTAGAGGTCGGTGAGGTCCACGAACGTGGCGCCCTCCAGCGGGGAGCGGCCGGTGAGGTTGAGGTGGTCGCTGATCAGCACCGGGGTGCCCGGCCCCCACGCGGGGTTCAGTCCGCCGCAGCCGTTGGTCAGGATCATGGTGCCGGCCCCGGCGGCGGCCGCGGTGCGCACGCCGTGCACCACGGCACGCAGCCCTCGGCCCTCGTAGTAGTGGGTGCGCGCACCGATCACCAGGGCGTGCCTGCCGGCGGGGGTGCGCACGGAGCGCAGCGTGCCGACGTGGCCCTCGAGGGCGGGCGGGGTGAAGCCCGGGATCTCGGTGGCGGGGACCTCGGCGACGGTCTCGCCGATGAGCTCGGCCGCCTGGCCCCACCCGGAGCCGAGGGTCAGGGCGATGTCGTGCGTGTCGACCCCGGTGGCCCGGCGGAGGGCGTCGGCGGCCTCCTGGGCGAGCTCGAAGGGGTCGGTGCCGGGGGTGCTGTGCGCTGTGTCCACCCGTCCCAAGCTACCGCATGGTCCGGGACCGGGGCGGTGGCGGACCCCCGTCGTCGTACTCCTCTGCAAGAATGGCCGGGTGACTGCACACAGCGAATTCTCCATCCAGAAGCTCGTCATCATCGGCGGCGGTCCCGGGGGCTACGAGGCCGCCCTGGTCGCGGCCAGCCTCGGCGCGGACGTGACCATCGTCGAACAGCAGGGACTGGGCGGGTCGGCCGTGCTGACGGACGTGGTCCCCTCCAAGACGCTGATCGCCTCCGCCGACGCGATGACCCGGTTCGCCGAGGCCGCCGACCTGGGCGTGCACGTGCGCGGCAGCGAGGACCGCAACGAGATCAACGACCTCGCCGTGGACCTGGACACGGTGAACACCCGCCTGCTGCGCCTGGCCGCCTCCCAGTCCCGGGACATCAAGCGGGGCCTGGAGCGGGTGGGGGTGCGCGTGATCTCGGGCCGGGGCCGGCTGCTCAGCCCCACCAGCGTGGAGGTCACCACCGACGACGGGCTGGAGTACACCCTCGACGCGCAGGCCGTGCTGCTGGCGGTCGGGTCGCTGCCGCGCGAGCTGCCCAGCGCGCGGCCGGACGGGGAGCGGATCTTCAACTGGAAGCAGCTGTACCACCTCCGGGAGGTCCCGGAGCACATGATCGTGGTGGGCTCGGGCGTCACGGGCGCGGAGTTCGCCTCGGCCTACCGGGGCCTCGGCGCCGAGGTCACCCTCGTCTCCTCCCGGGACCAGGTGCTGCCCGGCGAGGACCAGGACGCCGCCGCCGTGCTCGAGAACGTCTTCGAGCGCCGCGGGATGAACGTGCTCAACCGGTCCCGCGCCGACGCGGTCGAGCGCAGCGAGAAGGGCGTGGTCGTCACCCTCTCCGACGGGCGCAAGGTCGCCGGCTCGCACTGCCTCGTGGCGGTCGGCGCGATCCCCGCCACCGACGACCTCGGCCTGGACGAGGTCGGGGTGGCCCGCGCCGACTCCGGCCACATCAAGGTCGACGGCGTCTCCCGCACCACCGTGCCGGGCGTCTACGCCGTGGGCGACTGCACGGGGGTGCTCCCGCTCGCGTCGGTCGCCGCGATGCAGGGCCGGATCGCGGTGGCCCACCTCATGGGCGACGCCGTGAAGCCGCTGCGCACCCACCTGGTGGCCTCCAACATCTTCACCTCGCCGGAGATCGCCTCCGTGGGGGTGAGCGAGAAGTCCATCGAGGACGGCACCTACCAGGCGGACACCATCATGCTGAAGCTGTCCACCAACCCGCGCGCCAAGATGATGGCGGTGGAGGACGGGTTCGTGAAGATCTTCTCCCGCAAGGGCTCCGGCACGGTGATCGGCGGCGTCGTCGTGGGCCCCCGCGCGTCCGAGCTGATCTTCCCGATCTCGCTGGCGGTCACCCACAAGCTGCACGTCGACGACCTCGCCGACACGTTCACGATCTACCCGTCCCTGACGGGCTCGATCTCGGAGGCAGCCCGGCGCCTGCACGTGCACGTCTGAGCAGCCCCGGCAGCACGCGCAACGGCCGCATCCCGGACGGGGATGCGGCCGTTGCGCGCGGAGTGGCTGCGGCGGAGCGGGTCAGCGCCGGGTGACCACGTTCTGCATGTCCACGTCCTTGGTCTCCGGGGAGAACCAGAGCGCGACGAGGGTCAGCACCGCGCCCAGCGTCAGGTACAGGCCCACCGAGCCCACGCCGTAGGTGGCGTTGAGGGACACGGCGACGTACGGGGTGATGGCCGCGCCGAGGATCGAGGCCACGTTGTAGGCCACGCCGGAGCCGGTGTAGCGCACGTTCGTGGGGAACAGCTCGGGCAGGATCGCGGACATCGAGCCGAAGGTCAGGCCCATCAGCGTCATGCCGACCGCCAGGAAGAACAGCACGCGGACCATGCTGACGTCCTCCCCGGTGCCGACCGCGGCCGGGTCCATGATCAGCCCGAAGCTCAGGCCGAAGACCAGGATGGCGGTGGTGATGACCAGCTGCGAGCTGCGCCGGCCGAAGCGGTCGGCGACCCACCCGGAGACGGGCACCATCGCGGCGAACAGGAGCACCGCGAGCAGCTGCAGCACGAGGAAGTCGCGGTAGGGGATGCCCAGGCCGCCGTTGTCCGGGCTGCCGATGCCGTAGGACAGGATCCAGGCGGTCATCAGGTAGAAGAGCATGTAGGTGGCCAGCATGATGAACGTGCCCTGGATGATCTGCAGCCACGAGCTGCGGAACGCCTCGACCAGCGGGGTCTGGACCTTCTCGCCCTGGTCGAGGGCCTTCTGGAAGACCGGGGTCTCCTCGAGCTTGAACCGCACCCACAGGCCGACGACGACCATGACCACGGAGGCCAGGAACGGGATGCGCCAGCCCCAGGTGAGGAACGGGTGGTCGGTGCCCTGGTCGGCGACCGAGATGAAGCCCATCACGAGGGTGAGCACCAGGAAGAAGCCGTTGGCCAGGATGAACCCGAACGGGGCGCCGAGCTGCGGCCACATGGCCGCGCGGGCCCGCTTGCCCTCCTCGGCGTACTCGGTGGCGAGCAGCGCCGCCCCGGACCACTCGCCGCCCAGGCCGAGGCCCTGGCAGAAGCGCAGGATCGTCAGGATGAGCGGGGCCCAGATGCCGATCGAGTAGTAGGTGGGCAGCAGGCCGATGAGGAAGGTGGCGACGCCCATGGTCAGCAGCGCGCCGATCAGGGTGGCCTTGCGGCCGATCCGGTCGCCGAAGTGGCCGAAGATCACGGAGCCGATGGGGCGGGCCACGAACGCGGCCGCGAAGGTGGCCATGGAGGCCAGCAACTTGGCGGTCTCGTCCTGGCCGGTGAAGAACAGGGCGGGGAACACGGCCACGGCCGCGGTCGCGTAGACGTAGAAGTCGTAGAATTCGATGGTCGTGCCCACGAGCGAGGCCAGGATGACCCGGCTGCGGGGCACGCGGGCGGACAGGGGGAGCGAGGGGGCGGGAGCGCCGGTGGCGCCCTGCCCGGTCACCGGTGAGGACATGAGGACACCTCGGTGGTTGCAGCGGCTGGGATCAAAGCTCCGATGCTAACGGTGCTGTCCGCATGGTGGGTGCCATGTCTCACATCGTGGAATGCGGTGACGACCTCTGCGGCAGCTCACGCCGTGTGCGGAACAGCTTCCACGGCCGGTGGGGCGTGGTTCATGGGGCTGTGCCACGGCTGCCGCTCGGGCCCCATCCGTACGGTCCGTCCGCCGACCGCGGGAACGATGTCCTCGGCACGAGGACTTCCGGCGTGACCGGCGACGAAGCGGCGTCACACAGCGGGGGAGCCAAGTGCCTGCCGCACCTCGTCGAGCCGGTCGGCGACGGCCACCCTGCCCTGGGGCGGGGAGCCGGCCGCCTTGATCTCGCGTCCGGTGACCAGCACGGCGATCGTCTCGCCGGGGTCCACCAGGCCATCGCGCAGGGCGCTCCGCAGACCCGCCACGGACGCGGCACCGGCCGGCTCCGCACCGACGCCGGCCGTCGAGGCCAGCAGGCCGACGGCCTCCATGAGTTCCGTGTCGCTCACCGCGACCATGGCGCCGTCGCTGGAACGCACCGCCCGGAGCACCGCGTCGCCGACGGCCGGTCGCAGCACGGCGATCCCGTCGGCCACCGTCGACCCCGGAGCCAGCTCGTCCGACGTCGGACTGCTCCCCAGCCAGGCGCGCACGAGCGGCTGGCACGCCTGCGCCTGCACACCGACCAGACGTGGCCTGCGGGCCGCGACGCCGCAGGCCACCAGCTCCGCGAAGCCCTTCTCGAGGGCTACGAGCGTGGGGCCGTCGCCCACCGGGGCGACCATCACGTCCGGGATCCGCCGGCCCAGCTGCTCCCAGATCTCCAGCGCGACGGTCTTCTTGGCCTCGGTCGTCAGCGGGTTCACCCCGGTGTTGCGGTCCACCCAGCCGAACTCCGCGACCGCTGCGCGTGACAGGTCCACGGCGGCCGCGTAGCCACCGGGCGCCTGGAACACCCACGCCCCCGCCTGGGCCATCAGTGCGAGTTTGTCCTCCTGGCAGTCGGCCGACACGAAGATCACGGCACGCATGCCCGCGGCCGCCGCCCCGAACGCCGTGGCCACGGCGGCGTTGCCCGTCGAGGCCGTCGTGATGGTGTCCAGACCGCGCCGCAGGCCGTCCTCGATCACCAGCGCCGTGGCCCGGTCCTTGTTCGACGCCGTCGGGCCGCGGGTCTCGTCCTTGACCCACAGGGACGGGGTCCCCAACGCGCTCCTGAGCGCGGGTGCCGGCAGCAGCGGCGTGCCGCCGACGGGCAAGGGATAGCCCACCGGCCCCTCGGCCAGGGGCAGCAGAGAAGTGTACCGCCACATCGTGAACGGCTCCGGCCTCCCGCTCGGAACGAGGCCGGGAGCGTAGTCGTACTGCAGCCACTCGCACCCGGCGGTGTGCACCGAGCCGGTCACCCTGCCCATGCCGAGTCCGCCTCCTCCCGCGTGGCTGAGCGTGCCGTGTCAGCCATACCGACGCAGTTCCGAGAAGAAGTCCTCGATCACCCGGAGCTGGCCACTGCGGGCCACCTGGTCGTAGACGTACTTGCCCACGGCCATGTCGAGCACGCCCAGGCCGAACGGCGAGAACACCAACGGGCGGTCGTGCGCCAACGAGATCCTCCCCGACATGACATCGGCCAGGGTGCCGTCCACGAAGTCCCGGTGACCGACCATCTGCTCCGCGAGGTGGGCTGACGTTCCTGCCCTCAGACAGTGGTCCACGTCGTCCAGGATGTTGGTGGACGCCAGCAGGACCTCCGGGGCCAGGTCGCGCAGGGACACGTGCAGCACCAGCGGATTGTGCGTGAACCACGCCGTGTCGTGCACGTGCGGCTGGGACGCGACGGTGGCGAACACGACGAGGTCGCTGCTCCGGACCAGCTGCTCAGGCCCGTCGTGCACGGTCACGCGGGCAGAAGTGCCGCTGCGCTCGAGATAGCCCTTGAATCCTTCCGCGCTCCCGACAGAGAGGTCGTGCACTCCGATCTCGTCGAAGGACCAGCCGGTCGCGTCCAGGAAGGTGTGGATGTACCGGGCAATGAGGCCTACGCCGAAGAACCCGATCCGCCGGGGGCGACCCCGTTCCCGGCTGAGCCAGTCCGCGGCCGCGGCGGCCGATGCCGCCGTCCTGGAGGCGCTGATGACGGAGCTCTCCATGCAGGCGAAGGGGTACCCCGTGGCCCGGTCGTTGAGTATCAGCACCGCGGAGGCCCGCGGGATCCCCGAGGCCACGTTGTCGGGGAAGCTGGAGACCCACTTGATGCCGTCGACTCCGACGTGCCCGCCGACCGAGGCGGGCAGCGCGATGATGCGCGAGGCGGGTCGGTCGGGGAAGCGCAGGAAGTAGGACGGTGGGTTCACCGAGTCGCCGGCTGCGTGCAGCCGGTAGGTCTCCTCGACCAGCTCGACGACCTGCCGTTCCCGGCCCCGGAGCACCTGCTGCACCTGGGCCCCGGGAACGACCGCGAAGGGCGGGACCGCCTTCGGCTCCGCGGCGTCGACCGGGGAAGTGATGAGATGTGTCATCGAGCACCGTCCTGGGCGTCGCTCGCGAGGTCCAGCACATGGCGGGGCTCGGCCATGCCGACGAGTATCTCCCGAGGCCCCTCGTACGCCTCCCGGCTGTGGGCCGTGCGTGTGTTGTCGACGAGCATGAGATCCCCGGCCTCCCACGGCGTGCGAAGTGTGTGGTCCTCGTAGATCTCGTTCAAGAGGGCGACGACGTCCTCACCGATCGGCTCGCCGTCGCCGAAACGGGTGTTGAACGGCAGCCCGTCGGGACCGTAGACGTCCACCAGGTACTCCCGCACCTCGGGGGCGATCGTCCACTCGTTCAGGAACGCGACCTGGTTGAACCAGCAGCGGTCACCGGTCACCGGGTGTCGAACCACGGCGGGACGCCGCTGTCGGGTGCGAAGCTCCCCGTCGGGCTGCCACGCGAACTCGATCGCGTGGGCCCGGCAGTAGCTCTCGACGGCAGCGCGGTCGGTGACCCCGAACGCCTCCTCGTAGGAGGCGCCGATGTCCTCGTTGTAGCTGCGGGTGAGCAACCACCCCTCGCGCTCGAACCGCTGGACGATGTCCGCCGGGATGGCGTCGAGCACCCTACGGGCGTCCGCCACGCCGGTCACCCCGCCGGCGCTGGGCGCCTGCAGGCAGGCGAAGAGCAGCAAACCGGGGAACTCCAGCGCGTAGCTCAGCTCGTGGTGCATGCACATGGGCTGGTTCGCGGGCCACTTGACCGATGAGTACACGCCGTCGGCGTAGCGCTGCCTGGTGGCGAAGGCTTCCCGGTCTGGCATGAGGCCGCTCGGAGCCAGCCGCCGGAAGACGGCGGACACCTCGGACGCATCATGGAGGCCGAGACCACGGACCAGGACGGCGCCGTGCTCGGCCACCGCCGCGCGCAGGGCCTCGCGGTACCGTTCGGCCCACTGCACGGGGTCGCGGCCGACCTCGACGGCGAGCATCGGCGTCCGGCCTGCTCGGCGTTCCACCTCGAGCGGGATCGTGGATGAAGGGGACGACATCGGGTGTCCTTTCGGGTCACGGGTAGCGGGTCGGAGCGGTCACCGGGTTCCTGCCGGCGTCCGGAGGCGCGGGAGACGAATGACGTGGCGATCCTGCCGGTAGCGGTACGGGCGGTGCGGCGGCGCCTCCGGGGGAGGACGCGTCGAGCAGGATGGCCAGGTCGGCCAGGATCGGCGTCCGCACGACGTCCTTGAGCGACACCGCACGCTCGAGCAGGACGGCGAGCTTCACCGCGGACAGGGACGTGCCGCCCAGCTCGAAGAAGGAGTCCTGCCTGCTGATCCGGTCCGGCGGTATGCCGAGGACCGATGCCCAGGCCTCGGCGAGCCGCTGCTCGGTGACCGTGAGCGCCTCCGGCGGGGCTCCGGTCTCCGGCGGGACCTCGTGCGCCATGCGGCTCAGCGTCGTCCGGTCGATCTTCCCGTTGCCGGTCAGGGGCAGCTTCTCCTGCCATCGGTACGCCGTCGGGACCATGTAGTCCGGAACCCGCGACGCCATGTGAGTGCGGATCCCGTCCACCTCGAGTGGCTGGTCGCCGGAGTAGAAGGCCACGAGGAACGCGGACCGGCCGGTCCCCTCGCCGACGACGACGACGGCGCCGTCGCGCACGCCCGGCAGCTGCAGCAGGGCATTCTCGATCTCTCCGATCTCGATGCGGAAGCCCCGGATCTTCACCTGGTTGTCGCGCCGCCCCAGGAAGTCGAGCTTCCCGTCCGGTCGCCACCGCCCGTAGTCACCGGTCCGGCAGATGCGCTCCCCGTCGCGGTGCGGATCGGGCCCGAACATCGCGGCGGTCCGCTCGGCGTCGTTGACGTAGCCGCGGCCCACGCACACGCCGGAGAACACGATGAGTCCCGGTGCGCCGAGCGGCACCGGGTTGCCGAACTCGTTGACCACGTCGACGTGGGTGTTGTTGATCGGCCGTCCGAGGGGCACGCGCGGCCCGGCCGGAGGCCGGTCCATGATCTCGTGCACGGCGTCGTCCGACGTCTCGGTGAGCCCGTAGGTGTTGACCACGGGGACGTCGGGGTGGAGCGTGAACCAGCGCTGGACGAGCTCCTTCTTCAGGAAGTCGCCGGTGGGGCACACACAGTGCAGGTCCGGCAGCTCCCGTGGGTGCTGCTCGAGGTACGACACGAGCACGTCGAGGTATGACGGCACGACCTGGATCACGCCGGCTCGCCCGTCCACGATCGTGTCGACGAACCGCTCGACGTCGAGAATTGCGTCCTGGTCGACGAACAGCGTGTGCCCGCCGACCAACAGAGCGGCCATCAGCTGCCACACCGAGATGTCGAAGCACTGTGGCCCGGTCTGCGGAACCACCTCGCCCTCGCGCACGCCCAGGTCGTCGATCTTGGCGAGCATGTGGTTGAGCATTCCGGCGTGCTCGCACATCACGCCCTTCGGCTGCCCGGTGGAGCCGGACGTGAACAGGACGTAGGCGAGCTGGTTGGGGGCGACCTCCACCCCGAGGTTCCCCTCGGGGCGCTCCTCGGCGAGGAGGTCGTCGACGAGGAGCGCCTGCACACCGGGCAGGGTGGCCAGTGCCTGGCCGAGCGTCGCGGTGCTGGCGGGTTCGGTGACGACCAGCGGTGACTCCGACCGCGTGATCGCCGTGGCCATGCGCTGGGGCGGGAAATGGGGCTCGAGCGGCAGATAGGCCAGTCCGGCCTTCCAGATGGCCAGGACGGTCACCATCCAGTCCAGATTGCGCTCCATCACCACGGTGACGACGGTCTCTCGACCCGGTCCCCGCGCGAGCAGCGCTCTGCCCAACAGGTTCGCTCGGGCGTTGAGCTGGTGGTAGGTGAGCCGGTTCTCGCCGTGCACGGCAGCGACCGCATCCGGGTGGGACTCGGCCCGCTGTTCGACCAGCTCGTGCACGCGGAGGTCCGGGAGCTCACGCCCGGGACCCGCGAGCTCCTCGAGCTGCAGGCGCAGCTCCTCGGGGGCGAGCAGGCACACGCGGGCATGTTCGGCGTCGGGGTCCGCGGCGATCGCCTGCAAGGCGGTGACGTGGTACCCGGCGATGCGGGCGGCGGCGTGAGCGTCGAGGGCGTCGGTGCGGTACCGCAGCCGCAACCGGGCACCGCTCACGTCGTTCGACATCGCCAGCTGCAGGACCGTGCTCTCCTCCGGTTCCCCCAGGGCGCCCGACGGGTCGAGGACGGTCTCGAAGACCGGTCCCCTCAGGTCCAGCTCTTGGCAGATCTGTTCCACGGGAACCCCGTCCCCGGCGTTTCCCAGGTGCCACCGCAGCTCCCACTCCAGACGGCCCACGGCTGTCACCAGCGCACGCCAGGACGTCGGCTCGGTCGTCAGCCGGCACGGCACCGGTGCGTGACCACGGGTCGCGGCGTACCCGGTCACGACCTCCCGCTCCCCGGCCAGCGTGGCGAGCACCCGGGCGTGTGCGGTCAGCAGCACCGCGTCCAGGGACGTCTCCAGGCTCTCGGCCAGCCGGCGCAACGTCGCCACCAGATCCTCGGGGAGGCGCTCCTCGTGCTCGCAGAGGCCCGGCCGGGGGTCCAGGGTCCACCGGGGGATCGCGGTCAGCCCGCCCCCGGCGAGCATGCCCCGCCAGAAGTCGCGGTCCCCGCCGGTCAGCACGTCCATGCCTTGTCCTCCTGGATCAGCCGGTCTTGACCGGATCTGCGGCTCCGTCGCCCGGCACCGGTCAGCGCGGCCTCCGGCGAGGCGACGGTGAGTGCCTGTGGCGGCCGGCCGGGGGCGGCCGAACGGGTCAGCGCCTCGGCAGGATTGCCGCCCCACCGCTCGTGGGCGGGGACTTCCTCGCCCTTCATGAGGAAGGAATCGGGGGCCAGCACCGCGCCGTCGCCCATGGTGACCCCGTAGTGCACCATGGTTGCCACGCCGAGCGTGCAGCCCGAGCCGATCGCGGTGGCGTCTGACTTGAAGGCGTAGTCCTCCTGGGAATGGCACTGGATGTACGCCCCGGCGTTGAGGACCACGTCGTCCCCGATCGTGACGATGTTCTTCTCGGACATGCCGGCCCCGTCGTCGAACAGCCTCTTGCCCACGTGCACTCCGACGAGCCGCCACAGGACTGCCTTGAAGGGCGTGCCGTTCATCAGCCGGTGCACGTTGGCCCGGGCGCACAGCTTGAAGAAGCGCTCGGTGCGCCAGAAGTCGACCTCGTAGATCGAGCAGTGCTTGGGCCGGACTCCCCGGAAGCCTGTGGAGGCTCTCTCGACGAAGGCGAAGTAGAGCACGGTGAACACCAGCGTCACGAGGCTCAGCCCCACGATCGCGAGTTCACTGAGCCGTTGGTACAGGTCCACGGTGATCATCGAGAACAGCAGCAGAGCGAATACGTAGCCCCAGCGCGACAGCAGGAACAGCGCCATGCTCACCAGGTTGTGCCTGTTCTTGGCGGCGAGCCGGCGAGGGAACTCCTCGTCGTGCGCCATCCGGATGAAGACGCTGTCCCGCTGCACCGTCCGGGGGATCTCGAAGGCGGGTGATCCGAGCAAGCCGACCCCTTCTCGGACCTCGCCGTCGATCGGGACGAGAGCCTTGGTCGCGATGAGGCAGTTCTGTCCCACCTTGCCCTGTGGGGGGTATACGATGTCGTTGCCGAGGAAGCTGTTGGCCCCGATGATGCTCCGGGACACGCTGAACGACGTGCTGGAGTAGTTGGCGTTGATGAACGACACGCCGGAGGCGACCACCGTTCCCCGGCCGACCCCGCTGAGGTACGGATTGTCGTGCTTCACCTCGGTGCCGAAGTTGGAGCCGGTCTGCACCACCGGGGACAGCTTGTAGCCGAGTGGGAGCAGATAGCCCACGATGAACGAGCTGTCACCGAAGAGCTCGTGGAAGAACTTCCGGTTGGTGATGCGCCCGACCGCCCGGTGCATGATGTATTGGATCCCGTACAACGGGTAGGCGTGATCCGGTTCGAGCGTGCGGTTCAGCAGGCGAGGAACCGTCATGACGAAGAGCAGGCTCAGCAGCAAGCCGCCCAGGAACAGCACGGCAGAGAGTCCCAGGACGACGCCGAGGAAAGACCAGCTGGTGAACGCCAGGTGCTCGGTCATGTGGAGATCCCGGATCCAAGGGACGTCGACGACGACGATGGCCAGCAAGGAGAAGGCCAGGGGGAAGGTCACGAGCAGGCGGTTCGCCAGCTGCAGGACGGTGTACCTCACCCTCTTCCCGGTGCCGCAGCGCGCCGGGGGGACCGTCCGGTAGTCGGTGCTCGTGCGTTCCGCGGGTGATCCGTGCCAGCACTCCCCGGCCGGGACCGCCTGGCCCTCGTGGAGGGACGAGGCGTGACCCAGCTGGGCGTCGTCGCCGAGCGAGGTGTGGATGTCCAGCACCGCCTTCTCGCCGATGAGGACGTTCCTGCCGATGGACACCGGGCCCGTTTGGATCACACCGCTGACCGCACGGTAGCCGTTGAAGAAGGTGTCCTTGTCGACGACGGCGTGCTCGCCGATGGTGAGCAGGTCGGTGCAGACGGGCATGTGCCGGGTGAAGACGACCGCGCCCTTCCCGACCCTGGCGCCCAGGGCACGCAGATAGAGCAGGTAGAGCGGCGACCCGGCGAAGAGAACCAGCGGATTGGCCACGACCACCGTCTTGACCAGCCAGAACCGGACGTAGGCCAGGCTCCAGATGCGGATCTCCTGGGTCCTCCACCGGCCGATGACGACCCACTTCACCAGGATGGGGAACGTGCACATCAGCACGAAGGCCACCGCACCGAAGCCGACGCCCCTCCAGTAGTGGTCGAGCAGGCCCTCACCCGCCCAGACCCACTGGAGCCCCCCTTCGAAGAGCACGGCGAACAGATAGGTGTAGGCCAGGAAGATCAGCACCTGCAGCGCGCCGCACACCACGTACTCGACGGTGGTGGCCGGTGTTGTGCTCTCGGGGAGATCGCGGTGGCGCCCGACTCGGGCTTCCGCCGCGAGGGGCACCGCAGGAACGAGAGCGGTCGGCGCTCCCTTTTCCGTCGTGTGCGAGACGGGGCTGCTGGTGACCGCCGGAGGGCTCGACGCCACCGGCTCGGGATCCCCGAGCGACGTGGCCAGGCTCCTGAGGGTGGGGTGCTGATAGATGTCCTTGATCGACACCGCCGGCAGGTCCGGGTGCTTGCGCACCCGGGCGCAGAACTGCGCCATCACCATCGAGTCCGCGCCCAGGTCGTCGAAGAAGTGGCTGTCCACCGACACCTGATCGACGCCCAGCACGCCGCTCAGCAGCTCGGCCAGGCGGTCCTGCAGCGGCGCGGGCTGCGTCGGCGCCAGCGTCGCGGCCAGCGCCGTGAGGGTGGGGTGCTGATAGATGTCCTTGATCGACACCGCCGGCAGGTCCGGGTGCTTGCGCACCCGGGCGCAGAACTGCGCCATCACCATCGAGTCCGCGCCCAGGTCGTCGAAGAAGTGGCTGTCCACCGGGACGTCGTCCGTCTTCAGCACCGAGGCGAGCAGGACCGCCAGCCGGCGCTCGAGCGGGGTTTCCGTGCCGGTCGTTCCGGCGGCCGGTGCGGGCGGGGCCTCGTTCCTCGTGGGCATCATGGGCACCGGCGGAGTCATGGTCGGGGATTCGGCGAGATTCTTCACTGCGAGGGGCTCCTGGGAGAGGAGGTGGCCACGGGATCGGTCACCGGCATGCCTGCCGGGTGCCGTGGCTCCGGCTCCGGGCCGGACCGCCTGCCCGGAGATGCCGGCACGTCGTCACGGGCGAGCGCTGCGGCCCCGAAGTGGTCGAGCACCCAGTCGGGCTGGTAGATGGTGTCCAGGTACGGGCGGCCCAGGTCGGGAGAGATGGCCACCGCGGTGACGCCCCGGGCGCGGTGGTCGGTGAGCCACGTCATGGCGCCGTGGACCACGGTCCCGGTGGAGCCGCCGAGCAGGTAACCGCTCCCGGCCAGGCGGTGGCAGGTGCGCACGGTGTCCAGCTCCTCGACGAGCACCACGTCGTCGATCAGGGACTCGTCGAGCTGGGGCGGTCGCACGCTCATGCCCAGCCCCGGGATCAGACGGGTGGCCGGCGGGCCGCCGAACGTCACCGAGCCGACGGCGTCGACCGCGACGATCCGGACGTCGGGCCGGTGTTCGTGGAAGTACCGCGCGCACCCCATCAGGGTGCCCGTCGTGCCGGCTCCGACGAACAGCACGTCGAGCTCGGGGAACTGGGCGTCGATCTCGGAAGCGGTCCAGCGGTAGTGCGCTCCCCAGTTGCCCGAGTTGGTGTACTGGTTGAGCCAGACGTACCGGTCGTCGGACTCGCACAGTTCCCGGACGTGGTTGAGCCGGGCCCCGAGGAGACCGTCGACGGGATCCGGCTCGGTGACCAGGTCCACCTGCGCCCCGAGCGACTCCATGAGCTGCCGGGTCGCGGGGTTGCAGCGTGGATCGATCACGCACACGAAGCGGTACCCCTTGCTGGCGGCGATCATGCTGAGCGCGACGCCGAGATTTCCGGAGGAGGACTCCACGAGGACGGAACCGGGACCGACCCTCCCTTCGCGCTCGGCCCGCTCGACCATCTCCACGGCGGGCTTGAGCTTGATCGAGCCGGCGAGGTTGAATCCCTCGATCTTCAGGTAGAGCGGGTGGCTCAGCACGCCCTGCAGATCGATGAACAGACTCGACTCGTTGAACTGGTGCGGATGCCTGATGATGGGCATGTTTTTCCTCGTTCTGTGGTCGTGCGCTCGTCCCGTCGGGCCGCCGGAGGACGGCACTTCGGATCCGGGTGGGCGCGTCGCTGGAGCGATCGGCACGGCAGGGAATCCTGTGTCGGTGTGCCGGTCGAGAAGGGTGCCCGTCCTGCGGGGCACCGTCTCGGCTGACCGGTACAGCGCTGCGCGGCGCTGCGGGAGCGATCGGCGTCGGTGAGTTCCCTGCTACGGCAGGGGTTGTATGTCGGGAGTGCCTGCCGCGGCGGCGGCGGCCTGGACTGCGCTGGGAATTCTTCGCATGGTGGTGTCCCATCCGGTGGAGAAGCGAGGACCGCTTCGCGGCTGGTGTCGGCCCGTGGCGCGTTCCCCCGAACGCCTTCTCGAGCCCCGTGTCTGATGCGACGTCACCAAAGTAAGCGCAGGTCAGGCGTCATCGGCCATGATTTGCGAAGATGACGGACACATTTCGGACACGGTCCCGACGAGACGCCGGCGGGCGGGTGCCGGCAAGGTCGCAGGGAAAGGTAGGGAGGGGCAGGGCGGACCGAATCAGAGCAGATCCGAGGGCACGCGGACGGTCAGTGCCGCCCGCACGTCCTCGCGGACGGCGCCGGGGCACGCCGGAAGAGCCAGGTCCAGGATCCGCCAGCCCGGCACGGGCCGCCCCGGAACGGGGCCCGCTCCGACCTCGTCGACGGAGGGATCGCGGAACAGCCCCGAGCCCAGGGCCTTGAGCAGGGACTCCTTGCGCGCCCAGACCGTGGTCACGGCGGCCGCCCGGTCCACGGCGGGCAGGGCGCGCAGGGCGGCGATCTCGGCCGGGTGGAGCAGGGCGAGCACCTGTTCGGCGGCGACCGGGTCCTGGACGTGCTCCACGTCCACCCCCACCTCGCGCTCGGCGGTGGCCACGAGCACCAGGTCGCCGCTGTGCGAGAGGGAGAAGCACAGGGCGTGGTCCTCGAGCCGCGGCTTGGCCCGGGGCCCCCGGACCGGAACGGGCGGACCCAGACGCAGCGCGCCCGGGGCCTCGCCCGTGCGGGCGGCCAGTTCGTGGCGCAGCACGCAGTGGGCCACCACGAACCGCCGCCGGTCGGACTCGTGGCGGAACGCCGCGGCCCGGGCCAGCTCCTCCGCGTCCAGGCAGTCCCGGACCGACTCCGCCCAGCCGGCCAGCGCGGCCACACGGGCGAGCGCCACCCGCACGTCCGCGGCGGCGCCCGGCACCGGCAGCTCGACCACGCCGGGCACCCCCGGTGGCGGCTTCGTCACCGGGGCCCGTCCGGGACGGCCCGCTCACGACGGCCCGCCCACGACGCCTCGCTCACCAGGACGGGCTCACCGCCGCCGGCCCGCCTCCGTCGGCCCGACTCGGCCGACCCGCCCGCACCGGTGCGCCGAACGGGGCTCACCCGGACCGACCGGAAGCGGCGCACGCGAGAAGGTCCTCGAGCAGACGGTCCCCGTGGTCGGCGAGCGGGTGGTGGCCACCCGGGTACTCCCGCCGCTGCACAGGACCGGTGCTGACCGGGCGCCAGGCCTCCAGGCCGCCGGGGTCCACGGTGACGTCCTCGGTGCCGCGCAGCAGCAGCAGGGGAGCCCCGACCGGGGCGGGGATCCGGTCGTAGGCCATGGAGACCCGCAGGTCCGCGCGCAGGGCGGGCAGCTGCAGGGCCAGCAGCTCGGGGTGCTCCAGCACCGCCTCGGGGGTGCCCCCCAGCCGCCGGAGCCACCGGACCATCGCCGCGTCCGCGCCCGGGGCCAGCGGATCGAGCCCCTCCCGCAGGTCCTCGTCGGTGCCGGCTCCCGTGCCGGCGCCCGTGCTCGCGACCTCCGCGGTGCCCGGGGCGGTCTTCGCGGACAGCGCGAGCAGCGCGACCCGGATCCCCTCCCGGTGCTCGAGCCGCGAGGCGAGCTCGGCCGCGACGGAGGCGCCCATGCTGTGACCCAGGACCACGAGCGGGACGTCGGCGGACGCCCCGGGGACGGCCGCAGCGGCCGCCCAGGGCGCGGCGGCGACGGCCTCGGCCGCCTCCGCGGCGAGTGCCTCGACCGTGGGCGCCGCGGGCTCCCGGAACCGGGACTCCCGGCCCGGGTACTGCACGCCCAGCACGTGGACGTCCTCGCGGACCAGGAACCGCCAGTAGCCGGCGGCGGCGCCCGCGGGCGGGCAGCACAGCACCCGCAGCCTCGGTGCGCGCTCGGGGGCCCCGCGGCGCAGCCGGTCCTGCGCGGAGAGGTCCACGAGACAGCGCCCGGCGGCCGGTCGTGTGCTCATGGACAGCTCCCCGTCGTGGTGTTCAGGAGGTGGTCGTGCTCAGGAGATGGTGGCCAGGACGGTGCCGGCCGTGACCGTGTCCCCGGGGCTGACGGAGATCCCGGAGACCGTGCCCGCCTTGTGCGCGGTGAGCGGCTGCTCCATCTTCATGGCCTCGAGCACGAGCACGAGGTCCCCCTCGGCGACCTCCTCGCCGTTGTCCACCGCGATCTTCACGATGGTCCCCTGCATCGGGGAGCTCAGGCTGTCCCCGCCCGCGGCGGCGGAGCCCCCGCGCGAGGACCTCGACTTGCGGGGCTTGGCCGCGGTGCCGTTGGGCTTGGCCGTGCCGGGCAGCGCGGGCAGCACGACCTCGAGGCGCTTGCCCGAGACCTCCACGACGATCGCCTGGCGCTCCTCCGCCTCGGGCCCGGCCTCGGGGACCCCCTCGAACGGCGGGACGGTGTTGTGGAACTCGGTCTCGATCCAGCGCGTGTGCACGGTGAAGGGGGAGCCGTCGGCCGGGGCGAACGCGGGGTCGGCCACCACCGCGCGGTGGAAGGGCACCACGGTGGGCATCCCCTCGATGCGCAGCTCCGCCAGGGCGCGGCGGGAGCGCTCGAGCGCCTGCTGCCGGGTGGCCCCGGTGACGATCAGCTTGGCGAGCATGGAGTCGAAGTTCCCGCCCACGGTCTCGCCGGCCTGCACGCCGGAGTCCACGCGCACACCGGGCCCGCCCGGCAGGGCGAGGGCGGTGATGCTGCCCGGGGAGGGCATGAAGTGCCGGCCCGGGTCCTCGCCGTTGATCCGGAACTCGATGGAGTGGCCCCGGACCGGCGGGTCGTCGTAGCCGAGGGCCTCTCCGCGGGCCAGCCGGAACTGCTCCCGGACCAGGTCGAGGCCGGTGACCTCCTCGGAGACGGGGTGCTCGACCTGCAGGCGGGTGTTGACCTCCAGGAACGTGACGGTGCCGTCGCGGCCCACGAGGAACTCGCAGGTGCCCGCGCCCTGGTAGCCGGCCTCCCGGAGGATGGCCTTGGAGGACTCGTAGAGCAGGCGGTTCTGCTCCTCGGACAGGAACGGGGCGGGCGCCTCCTCCACGAGCTTCTGGTTGCGCCGCTGCAGGGAGCAGTCGCGGGTGGAGACGACCACCACGTTGCCGTGGGCGTCGGCGAGGCACTGGGTCTCCACGTGCCGAGGCGCGTCCAGTAAGCGCTCCACGAAGCACTCGCCGCGCCCGAACGCGGCCGTGGCCTCCCGCACGGCGGACTCGTAGAGCTCCGGGATGTCGGCGCGGTCGCGGACGACCTTGATGCCGCGGCCACCGCCGCCGAACGCGGCCTTGATGGCCAGGGGCAGCCCGTGCTCGTCGGCGAACGCGAGCACCTCCTCGGCGGAGCCGACGGGGTCGGTGGTGCCGGGGACCTGGGGGGCGTTCACCTTCTCGGCGATGTGCCGGGCGGCCACCTTGTCCCCGAGCTTGGCGATCGCCGCCGGCGGCGGGCCGATCCAGGTCAGGCCGGCCTCGAGCACGGCCAGCGCGAAGTCGGCGTTCTCGGAGAGGAAGCCGTAGCCCGGGTGCACGGCGTCGGCCCCGGAGCGGGCGGCGGCGTCGAGGATCTTGTCGACCACGAGGTAGGAGTCCGCGGCGGTGGACCCGCCCAGCCCGTAGGCCTCGTCGGCCATCCGCACGTGCACGGCGTCGCGGTCAGGGTCGGCGTACACGGCCACGGAGGCGATGCCCTCGTCCCGGGCGGCACGGATCACGCGCACCGCGATCTCGCCGCGGTTGGCCACGAGCACCTTGGTGATGGGGCGGATGGCGCCGTCCGCGGGGTAGTTACCGGTCACGTCTCACTCCTTGTCGAAATCCTCGGATGCACTGTATTCCCCGCCGTCGGCAATCGCCCAACCGCTCGGCGGGCGGCTGGAAATGCGACGCGGTTTCTGTAGGACTCCTACAAAGACCGGGCTCCGCTCAGCGGTGCGCCGCCCACAGCTCGGCCACGGAGACGCCCGCCCGGCCCAGCAGGGTGCGCAGGGTGTTCAGGCTCAGCCCGACGACGGCGTGCACGTCCCCCTCCACGCGCTCCACGAACGCCGCGCCCAGGGAGTCGATGGTGAAGGACCCGGCCACGTGCAGGGGCTCGCCCGTGGCCACGTAGGCCGCGACCTCGTCGTCGGACATCGGCGCGAAGAACACCTCGGCCGCGGCGGGCGCCCCGCCGCTGAAGCCGCTGCCGCCCTCCGCCGGGTCCCGGGTGTCCACCAGCCAGTGGCCCGTGTGGAGCACTCCGGAGCGCCCGCGCATCGCGCGGATCCGGGCCGTGGCCGTCGCCGCGTCGAGGGGCTTGCCGTGCACCTCGCCGTCGAGCTCGAAGACCGAGTCGCAGCCGATCACCAGGGCGCCGGCCGCCGCCGGCAGCGCCGCCACCGCCTCCGCCTTGGCCCGGGCCAGCACCATCGCGGTCTCCTCGGGCTCCGTCACCCCGCGCTCGGCCACCACGGCGTCCTCGTCGACGTCGGAGACGAGACGGTCGTGGGCGATCCCGGCGTCGGCCAGCAGCTTGGTGCGGGCGGGGGAGCGGGAGGCGAGGACGAGGCGGGGAGTCACCGCTCCAGGATACGCACCCCCCACCGCCCCGTCCGGACGGTCCTGTCCGGACGGTCCTGTCCGGACCGTCCCGTCCCGGGGCTGCCCCCGCCCCGGGTTGCCGTCCGGGACGCTCCCACCCGCTCGGCCGGGCGCGGGCCCGGCGACGTCCGGGCGCGACGGGCACGGCAGAGGGGCCGCTCCCGGCGGCCGGTGCGCAGGGCACCGGGCCGGGAGCGGCCCCTCGGGTCCGGAGGGGAGCGGGCGGGCCCGCTCCCCGGCGGCCGGTCAGTACTCGATGACCACGCGGCCCTCGATCTTCGCCTTCTGCATCTCGTCCAGGACCGCGTTCACGTCCTCCAGCGGGCGGGTGCTGTAGGTCGGGTGGATCAGTCCCCGCGCGTAGAAGTCGAGGGCCTCGACCATGTCCTGCCGCGTGCCCACGATCGAGCCGCGGATGGTCAGGCCCTTGAGCACGATGTCGAAGATCGGCGCCGGGAAGTCCCCCGGCGGCAGCCCGTTGAACACGATCGTCCCGCCGCGGCGGACCATGCCGATGGCCTGCCCGAACGCGTCCGGGTGCACGGCGGTCACCAGGACGGCGTCCGCGCCGCCCGGGACCTGCGCGTGGACCGCCTCGGCGGGGTCCTCGGCGAAGGCGTTGACCGTCACCTCGGCGCCGTGCCTGCGGGCCAGGGCGAGCTTGTCGTCGGCGACGTCCACGGCGGCCACGCGCAGCCCCATGGCCACCGCGTACTGCACGGCCAGGTGGCCCAGCCCGCCGATCCCGGAGATCACCACCCACTGGCCGGGCCGCGCCTCGGTCATCTTCAGCCCCTTGTAGACGGTGACGCCGGCGCACAGCACCGGGGCCACCTCGTAGGGGTCGGCGCCCTCGGGGATGCGGGCGGCGAAGCGGGCGTCCACGACCATGTACTGGCCGAAGGAGCCGTCGATGCTGTAGCCGCCGTTGACCTGCTGCTCGCACAGGGTCTCCCAGCCGGTGCGGCAGTTGCGGCAGTGCCCGCACGCGGAGGCGAGCCAGGCGTTGCCGACGAGGTCCCCCTCCGCGAGGTCGTCCACACCGGGGCCGAGGGCCACGACCCGCCCCACGCCCTCGTGGCCGGGGATGAAGGGCGGGGTCGGCTGGACCGGCCAGTCCCCGTGGGCGGCGTGCAGATCGGTGTGGCACACACCGGTGGAGACGAGCCGGACGAGGGCCTGCCCGGGTCCGGGCTGCGGGACGGGGACGTCCTTGACCTCGAGCGGCGCGCCGAAGGCGGTCACGACGGCGGCGGTCATGGTCTCGGGCACGGTGGTGGCCGTGGCCTGCTCGGTGGTCGAGGCCTGCTGGGCGTTCATGGGTGCTCCTTTCGCGGAACGGAACGGGACGGGACGGGACGGTGGCGGGAACGGCACGCGGCGGGCGCCGGGGCGGGCGCCCGCCGTGTGCGGCCTAGAAGAAGCCCTGGGCGTCCTCGGAGTAGGAGACCAGCAGGTTCTTGGTCTGCTGGTAGTGGTCCAGCATCATCAGGTGGTTCTCGCGGCCGATGCCGGAGGACTTGTAGCCGCCGAAGGCGGAGTGGGCCGGGTAGTTGTGGTACTGGTTCACCCACACCCGCCCGGCCTCGATGTCCCGGCCGGCCCGGTAGGCGAGGTTGCCGCTGCGGGCCCACACGCCCGCACCGAGGCCGTAGAGGGTGTCGTTGGCGGTGCGGATCGCGTCGGCGTAGTCGGAGAACCGGGTGACGGACAGCACCGGGCCGAAGATCTCCTCCTGGAAGATGCGCATCGAGTTCTGGCCCTCGAACACCGTGGGGGACACGTAGAAGCCCTCGGCGAGGTCGCCGTCCAGGACGTTGCGCTCGCCGCCCACCAGGACCTTCGCGCCCTCCTGCTTGCCGATGTCGATGTAGGACAGGATCTTCTGCAGCTGGTCGTTGGAGGCCTGCGCGCCGACCTGCGTGTTGAGGTCCAGCGGGTTGCCCTGGACCATCTGCTGCACCCGCTCGACGCCGTCGCCCAGCAGCCGGTCGTAGATCCCCTCCTGGATCAGGGCACGGGACGGGCAGGTGCAGACCTCGCCCTGGTTGAGGGCGAAGAACGCGAAGCCCTCGAGCGCCTTGTCGTAGAAGGAGTCCTGGGCGGCGGCGACGTCCTCGAAGAAGATGTTGGGGGACTTCCCGCCCAGCTCCAGGGTGACCGGGATGATGTTCTGCGAGGCGTACTGCATGATGAGCCGGCCGGTGGTCGTCTCGCCGGTGAACGCGATCTTGCGGATCCGCGGGCTGGAGGCCAGCGGCTTGCCCGCCTCCACGCCGAAGCCGTTGACCACGTTGACCACCCCGGGCGGGAGCAGGTCGGCGATCAGCTCCATGAGTACCATGATCGACGCCGGGGTCTGCTCGGCGGGCTTGAGGACCACGGCGTTGCCCGCCGCGAGGGCGGGGGCCAGCTTCCACACGCCCATGAGGATCGGGAAGTTCCAGGGGATGATCTGCCCCACCACCCCGAGCGGCTCGTGGAAGTGGTAGGAGGTGGTGTTGTCGTCCAGCTGGGAGAGCGTGCCCTCCTGGGCGCGGATCGCGCCGGCGAAGTAGCGGAAGTGGTCGATGGCCAGGGCGATGTCGGCGTTGATGGTCTCCCGGACCGGTTTGCCGTTGTCCCAGGTCTCGGCCACGGCGAGCATCTCCAGGTTCTGCTCCATCCGGTCGGCGATCCGGTGCAGCACCAGGGCCCGCTCCGCCACGGACGTCTTCCCCCAGGCGGGGGCGGCCGCCCAGGCGGCGTCGAGGGCGGCCTCGATGTCCTCGGCGGTGCCGCGGGCCACCTCGGTGAAGGGCTTGCCGTTGACCGGGGAGATGTTCTCGAAGTACTGGCCCTTGACGGGCGGCACCCACTCCCCGCCGATCCAGTGCTCGTAGCGGGGCTTGAAGGTGATCTTCGAGCCCTCGGTGCCCGGCTGCGCGTAGACGGTGGTGAGGGACTGCGTTTCAACGCTCATGGTGACTCGCTCCTTGTGCGGGACGGTGCGTCGGGCGGCGGCGGGCGGGCTGTGTCCGGCCGGTCCCGTGCCGCTGTGTGACGTGTCTCACGCTACGCAGGCGCACGTTGCACGCACGTTGCACGCCGCCCGCGCGTCCCGCGGTGCCGCCGGTGCCGCACGGCGGGCCCGGGGGTCAGTCGCGCAGCCGCTCGAGCTCGAGCACCGCCCGGGCCCGGGCGGGGGAGCGGGCCGGCAGCAGGCGCAGCAGCAGGGCCCACGCCTCGGCGTCGTCGGCGGCCTCGGGCAGCTCCAGGTACTGCCGCACGGCCTCGGCGGAGCCGTCGGTGAGGACCGCCTCGCGCAGCAGCCCGGACAGCCGGTGGCGCAGTGCCACCACCGCCGGCGCCTCGGAGTGGGGCAGGAGCGCGCCGGTGTACTCCCGCAGCGCCCGCCGGTGGGAGCCGCGGTCGAGCAGCTCGAGCACCCGGCCGGCGTCCGAGGGCAGCGGGGCGCAGAGCCGGTAGGGGCGGGAGGCGATCACGGGCCCGCCCCGGGAGTCCAGCAGCCGCCGCAGGCGCAGCACCTCGGCCCGCACCGTGGCCTCCTGGGCGCGGCCGTCCCACAGCCTCGCCGAGAGCTCCGCGGTGCTCAGCCCCGCTCCGGCGCGGGAGAGCGCCAGCAGGATCTCGGCGTGGCGCTCGGTGAGCTCGAGGGCGCGGCCCGCCACGACCAGGGCCGGCGGCGCGCCGCCGAGCACGCGCAGCCGGGCGGCCGGGGCGGCGGGTGGTGCGGTGAGCGGAGGAACGAACGGCGCGGACGCCGGGGCGGGGACCGGGCCGCGGGCCGGCGGCTCGCGGCG
>NZ_LDNX01000013.1:0-19934 GCF_001027955.1 Kocuria sp. SM24M-10
CGGGCCGGGGCGCTCGAGCCGCTCCCCCACGGCCACCCGCAGCCGGCTGGCCGGCCGGGGGCGCCCGGGCAGGCCGCGGCGCCGGCTGCGGTAGTCCAGCACGGTGCGGCCGGCGCCGTCCCGCTCCCGGGCGCAGCGCATCCGGGCCCATCGGTAGGGCACCCGCAGCAGGCTCCGGGCGCCCAGCACGACCGCGGCCCGCTCGGCCTCCAGGGTGTGGAACACCACGCCGCGGCGGCCCTGCTCGTCCACGGAGTAGGTGCGGACGTTGAGCTCGAGGAAGCTGCCCAGCCACGGGACGCCGCCGCGGCCGAGCAGCCCCGCCCCCTCCATCCGGAACGGGACCAGCCCCACCCAGGCGGAGCCGTCGTACAGGTCCGGCCGGACCCCGCGCGGCAGCAGCGGAGCCACGAGGGCGGGATCGGTGCGCCAGTGCACGAAGCACGCGTCCCGCCACTGCTGCTCGGAGACCCGGGGTGTGGGCAGGGGCGGGCCCTGGGGGCTCAGCGGGCGCGGCGGGCGGTTCGTCACGGCTCCAGCCGCTCGACCGCCCCCGTGAAGTGCGGGCGGCCGCGGCGGGGGTCCCAGCCGGCGTAGTCCGAGCGCCGCCAGTGCGGGCCGCGCCCGGCGTCGCCGATCGCGACCGCCACCGTGCCCGGGAGCAGGACCGGGGCGGCGAACTCGACCGTCCACCGGAAGGCCGTCCCGGCCGGCACGCCGACCTCGGCCAGGGCGCGGGAGGCGCAGTGCATCCCGTGGGCGATCGCCCCCTTCATCCCCAGCGCCCGCGCGGAGGGCCCGGAGAGGTGGATGGGGTTCCAGTCCCCGCTCACGGCCGCGTAGTCCCGTCCCGTCCGGGCCGGCAGCCGCCAGCGCCCGGTCGGCGCCGGGGGCACGAACTCCCGGCGCGGGCCGTCCTCGACCGGCCCCGGCACCCGCGCCCCCTTGGCGAGGTAGGTGGAGCGGCCCGTCCAGACGAGCTCGCCGTCCTCCCGGGCCAGCCGGGCCACGAGGTCGGCCTGCGCCCCGGCCCGGTGCGGGCGCAGCCGCTCGGCGTGCGCCGTGACCGTGAGGTCCTCCCCCACCGCGACGGCGCCGCGGTGCTCCACCTCGTTGGCCAGGTGCACCATGCCCAGCACCGGCAGCGGGAAGTCGCCGCGGGTGAGCACGCTCATCGCCACCGGGAACGCCAGGGTGTGCAGGTAGCCGGAGAAGGCCTCCGGCCCGCGGGCGCCCTCCCGCAGGGGCGCCCCGACCGTGCGGCAGAACGCCTCGTGCGCGGAGGCGTCGACGGCCACGCCCTCGACGACGTGCTCCACCGCGGGCAGCACCGGCTCGGCCCCGCTGCGGCTCCCCGGCCGCCGGACCGGGAGCCGGCGGGTCAGGGCGCGCCCGGCGGCGCCGGCCGCGGCGCGCGCGTAGAGCCCGCCGAGGGAGGGGACGTCGGTGAGGACCACCTGCTCGCGGAACGCGCCGTCCATGCTCACGCCCCCACCAGGTTCTGCCCGCACACCCGCAGCGTCTGGCCGTTGACCCCGCCGGCGGCGTCCGAGGCGAGGAAGAGCACGGCCTGGGCGACGTCCTCCGGCAGCCCGCCCTGCTGCAGGGAGTTCAGCCGGCGGGCGACCTGCCGGCGGGCGGCGGGGATGCGGGCGGTCATCTCGGTCTCGACGAACCCGGGGGCCACCGCGTTGACGGTCCCTCCGCGGGCGGCGAGCAGCGGCGCCGTGGCGGCGACCATCCCGATCACCCCGGCCTTGGAGGCGGCGTAGTTGGTCTGCCCGCGGTTGCCGGCCACGCCGCTGGTGGAGGCCAGGCAGACGATCCGCGGGGCCTCCCCGAGCCCCTCGCCCGCCAGGAGCTGCTCGTTCATCCGCAGCTGGGACTCGAGGTTGACGGCGAGCACCGAGGACCAGCGGGACGCGTCCATGTTGGCCAGCAGCTTGTCCCGGGTGATCCCGGCGTTGTGCACCACCACGTCCAGCCGCCCGAAGCGCTCCCGGGCGAGCCCGAGGACCCGCTCCCCGGCGCGCGGGTCCGTGACGTCGAGCTGGAGGGCCACGGCGCGCAGCTCGTTGGCCAGGGCGGCCAGGGGCTCGCCCGCGGCCGGGACGTCGACGACGACGACGCGGGCCCCGGCCTCCGTGAGCGTGCGGGCGATCTGGGCGCCGATGCCGCGCGCCGCGCCGGTGACGGCGGCGACCTTGCCCCGCAGCGGGGCCTCCCACTCGTCCGGGAGCCGCCCGGCGTCGTCGCCGACCGTGACGAACTGTCCGGACACGAAGGCGCTGCGCCCCGAGAGCAGGAACCGCAGGGCCCCCAGCACGCTCGGGGCCTCGGGGGCCACGCCCTCGGCGAGCAGCACCCCGTTGGCGGTCGCCCCGCCGCGCAGTTCCTGGGCCACGGAGCGCAGCAGGCCCACCACTGCCTGCCGGGCCGCGGCCACGGCCGGGGCGACCGGCTCGGCCGCCGCCGGGGTGGCCGAGGCCGCGCCGGTGCCGATCCCCGGTGCGGGCCGGGACACGGTGACCACGCGCCCGCCGGGGGCGAGGGTGCGCAGCACCGCGCCGAGGCCGAGGGCCGGCTCGGCCAGCTCCCCCGGCTCTGCGAGCTCGGTCAGGGCGAGCACGACCGCCCCGAACCGGTGGACGTCCTCGGGGTGGCGGCGCACGTCGAGGTCCCAGCCGAGCAGGGAGGCCGCGATCCGGTCGGCCTCCTCCCCGCGGCCCAGCACGAGGACGGGGCCCGGCACCAGCGGGGCGCCGGGCCCGTGCCGGCGCAGCCGGACCGGGGCCGGCAGGCCGAGCTGCCGGGCGAGCTTCCCGCCGGAGGTGGAGCTGACGAGGTCGAGATAGGTGTCTGCCATGGGGTGGGTCCTTGCTGTGCTGGTCGGTGGAGGGACGGGGTCAGCGGGCTTCGAGCACCGCGGTGACGCCCAGACCGCCGGCGGCGCACACCGAGATGAGCCCGCGCGCCGGGCGCCCGGTCTCGTCGGCGCGCTCGCGCAGCAGCTTGGCGAGGGTGCCCACGATGCGCCCGCCGGTCGCGGCGAAGGGGTGCCCGGCGGCCAGCGACGAGCCCGTGACGTTGAGCCGGCTGCGGTCCACGGTGCCGAAGGCGCCGGCCAGGCCGAGGCGCTCGCGGCCGAACTGCTCGTCCTCCCACGCCGCGAGGGTGGAGAGCACGGTCGCGGCGAAGGCCTCGTGGATCTCCACGAAGTCGAAGTCGTCCAGGGCCAGGCCCTGCCGGGCCAGCAGCCGGGGCACGGCGTAGGCGCCGGCCATGAGCAGCCCCTCGTCCCCGTGCACGAAGTCGACCGCGGCGGCCTCGACGTCCACGATGTCGGCGAGCACCGGCAGGGAGCGCTCGGCGGCCCACTCCTCGGAGGCGAGCAGCACGGTGGAGGCGCCGTCGGTGAGCGGGGTGGAGTTGCCGGCCGTCATCGTCGCCTCGGCGTCGAGGGACTTCCCGAAGACGGGCTTGAGCCCGGCGAGCTTCTCGACCGTGCTGTCCGGGCGCAGGTTGTTGTCCCGGGAGAGCCCCCGGAAGGGGGTGACGAGGTCGTCGAAGAAGCCGCGGTCGTAGGCGGCGGCCAGGTGGCGGTGGCTCGCGGCGGCGAGCTCGTCCTGGGCCTCGCGGGAAATGCCCCAGCGGGCGGTGGTGAGCGCCTGGTGCTCGCCCATGGACAGGCCCGTGCGCGGCTCCCCGGTGCCGGGGGCCACCGGCTTGAGGTCGGCCGGGCGCAGGCCGGCCAGGGCCTTGAGCTTCTGCTGGGTGGTCTTCGCCCGGTTGAGCTGGAGCAGGGTCCGCCGCAGCCGTTCGCTGACCACGATCGGGGCGTCGGAGGCCGAGTCCACGCCCCCGGCCACGGCGGAGTCGATCTGGCCCAGCCGGATCTTGTTGGCCAGGGTGGAGACGGCCTCCATCCCGGTGGCGCAGGCCTGCTGCACGTCGAAGGCGGGGGTGCGCGGATCCAGCACCGAGCCGAGCACGGACTCGCGCGTGAGGTTGAAGTCCTTGGGGTGCTTGAGCACGGCGCCGGCGGCCACCTCGCCGATCCGCTCCCCGGCCAGGCCGTAGCGGGCGGCGAGGCCGTCGAGGGCGGCGGTGAGCATGTCCTGGTTGCCGGCGCTCGCGTAGGCCCCGTGGGCGCGGGCGAAGGGGATGCGGTTGGCCCCGACGACGACGGCGCGCCGGGCCACGCCGGTGCGCCCGGCGCCGCTGGGGGTGGTGTGCTCGGCGGTGGGGTCGGCGGTCTGCTCGGGGGTGGACTCGGTCACGGGGAACTCCTCGGTGGTGGTGTGATGATGATCACGTCACGGACGATATTACCTGATACCCTGGGTATCGTGAAACACGTCGACACACCCGAACCCGCCCCGGAGGGTCCCGCGCCGGAGCCGGCCCCGGCCGTGGACGGACGCTCCTCCCGCTGGGCCCGCCACCGCGCCCAGCGCCGGATCGAGCTGATCCGCACGGCCCGCAGCGCCGTGGACGAGCTCGGCGCACAGGCCTCCATGGAGGAGATCGCCTCCGCCTGCAAGACCTCCAAGTCCGTGTACTACCGGTACTTCGGGGACAAGGCCGGGCTGCAGCGGGCCGTCGGCGAGTACACGGTGACCCGGATGCGCGACCGGCTCGAGGAGGCGGCCCGCGCGGCCGGCAGCTTCGAGGACACGGTCGAGGCGATGGTGGCGGAGTACCTGCTCAGCATCGAGCGCTCCGCCCCCGTCTACCGCTTCGTCGTCGCCCTGCCCCCCGAGACCGGGCGCGCCCGCCACGAGCGGCACCGCGCCGAGCGCGGCCGCGGCGAACGGGCCCGCGGCGAGCGCTCCGGCGCGGACGAGGCCCCGGCGGAGTCCGGCGGGGAGCGCTACGGCATCCAGGAGTTCGTGGAGTCCGTCACCGCCCTGCTGGCGCAGGCGCACGTGCGCCACTCCCCGGCCGCCCATCGCCTGGCGGAACCGGTGCTCGGCTACTGGGCGGCGTCCACGATCGGCATGGTCCGCGGCGCCGGGGAGGCCTGGATGAGCACTCCCGCCGGGACGGAGCGCCTGTCCCGCGAGCGGATGACCGAGCTGATCGTGGGCTGGGCCGTCGACGGCCTGCGCCCGCCCGGGGCGCCCGTGCCCGAGCCGCCCTCCACCTGACCACCGTCCCGGGCCGGGCGGACCCCGGCCGGCCCCACCACCCCGTGACCGCACCGGCCACCGCCGGTCACCCACGACAGGAGCGAGCATGACCACCACCGTCGACCGACCCGCCGACACCGACCGCACCGACCACCCGGCACCCGCCGTGGACGTCGCCGCCCTGGGCGAGGTCCTGCTCGGGCGCTGGGCCGGCATCCGGCGGCAGACCCGCCGGATGCTGCTGGACGAGCGGCTGCACCAGCAGGAGAACCTCACCTACCAGGAGCACCGCGAGCGCGTGCTGGGCCAGCTGCACCTGCTGGTCGAGCACGGCGCGATGAGCCGCGGGCTGCCCGAGGAGTACGGCGGGCACAACGACCCCGGCGGCAACGTCTCCGGCTTCGAGGAGCTGCTGCTCGGCGACCCCTCGATGCAGATCAAGGCCGGGGTGCAGTGGGGCCTGTTCGGCTCCGCCGTGCTGAACCTCGGCACCGAGGAGCACCACCGCCGGTGGCTCGCGGACATCCGCGACCTGCGGACCCCGGGGGTCTTCGCGATGACCGAGATCGGCCACGGCTCCGACGTCGCCTCGATCGGCACCACCGCGACCTACGACCCGGCCACCGAGGAGTTCGAGATCCACACGCCCTTCAAGGCCGCGTGGAAGGACTACCTCGGCAACGCCGCCGTGCACGGGCGCGCCGCCGTGGTGTTCGCGCAGCTGGTGACGCTGGGCGTCAACCACGGGGTGCACGCCTTCTATGTCGACATCCGCGACGAGGACGGCCGGTTCCTGCCGGGCGTCGGCGGCGAGGACGACGGCCACAAGGGCGGGCTCAACGGCATCGACAACGGCCGGCTGCACTTCACCCGGGTCCGGGTCCCGCGCACCCACCTGCTCGACAAGTACGGCCACGTGGCCGCCGACGGCTCCTACAGCTCGCCGATCGCGAGCCCGGGGCGCCGGTTCTTCACGATGATCGGCACCCTGGTGCAGGGCCGGGTCTCGCTGGACGGGGCCGCGGTGCTGGCGAACAAGGCCGCGCTGACCATCGCGGTGCGCTACGGCAGCGAGCGGCGCCAGTTCAACGCCTCCTCCGACGTCCAGGAGGAGGTGCTGCTGGACTACCAGCAGCACCAGCGCCGGCTGCTGCCCCGCCTCGCCGAGACCTACGCCATGAACTTCGCCCACCAGGAGCTGCTGGACAAGTACGACGCCGTGTTCTCCGGGCGGGAGGACACCGACGAGAACCGCCAGGACCTCGAGACCCTCGCCGCGGCGCTCAAGGCGCTGTCCACGTGGAGCGCCCTCGAGACCGTGCAGGAGTGCCGCGAGGCCTGCGGCGGGGCAGGCTTCCTGACGAAGAACCGGCTGACCTCCCTGCGGCACGACCTCGACATCTACGCGACGTTCGAGGGCGACAACACGGTGCTGCTCCAGCTCGTGGCCAAGCGGCTGCTCTCCGACTGGGCGGACGAGTTCAAGCAGGTGGACGTGGGCGTGATGGCCCGCTACGTGGCCGGCCGGGCCACCGAGGCCACCTTCCACCGCTCGGGCCTGCGCAAGCTGGGGCAGGCTTTCCGCGACACCGGCGACGTGCGCCGCTCGGTCAACGCCCTGCGGGAGGAGTCCGCCCAGCACGCGCTGCTGACCGACCGGGTGGAGACCATGGTCGCCGAGATCGCGGAGAACCTGCGGCCCAGCGCCAAGCTGCCCCGCGCGGAGGCCGCGGCGCTGTTCAACGAGAACCAGCACCGGATCATCGCCACGGCCCGTGCGCACGCGGAGCTGCTGCAGTGGGAGGCCTTCACTCGGGGGCTGGCCCAGGTCGAGGACCCGGGCACCCGCACGGTGCTGACCTGGCTGCGCGACGTGTTCGGGCTGCGGCTGATCGAGAAGAACCTCGCCTGGTACCTCTCCTACGGCCGGCTGTCCATGCGGCGCGGGCGCAGCCTCGACGAGTACATCGACCGCCTGCTGGCCCGGCTGCGCCCCCACGCGCTCGACCTCGTGGCCGCGTTCGAGCTCGCCCCGGAGCACCTGCGGGCCGAGATCGCCACGGGGATCGAGGCGCGGCGCCAGGAGGAGGCTGCCGAGCACTACCGCCGGCTGCGCGCCTCGGGCGACGCCCCCGTCAAGGAGCGGGGCCCGCGCCGGGAGCCCGCCACCGCCGGGACCGGGCCCGAGGGCGAGAGGACGGCCGAGGAGGCCAAGGAGGAGCGGCGGAAGGAGCGCCGCGCGGAGAAGCAGGCGGAGCGGCGGACCGAGCGCAAGCACGAGCGCCGGCTCGAGCTCAAGCCGCGGAAGGTCGCGGCCAAGCGGGCCGCGGCCGCCGGGTCCGCCGAGGACCCGGCGGCCCGGGCCCCGGAGGACCGCTCCCCGGCGGACGCGGCGGCGGAGACGGCGGGGGCCGGGAGTCCGGCACCCGCCGTCGAGGCGACGCAGCAGGGCTGAGCCGGGCGCCCGCGACCCGTTCCTGTCGCTGTCCCTGTCCACCGTCACGGCCACGGCCACGGCGCGACGACGCCGCCCCGGGAGTCCCGGGGCGGCGTCGTCGCGCCGTCCGGCCGCGGACGGGGCTCAGCCGCGGGGCGCTTCGCTCCCGGTCCGCGCCGCCCCGGCGAGGACGTCGTCGATCTGGCCCATCGCCTGACGCATGCCCTCCTCCATGCCCATGGCCAGCATCTGCTCGAGCTGCCCGGCGCTCTCGAAGGTGGAGCGCGTGGTCATGCGGGTGCGCCCGCCGACGTCCTCGAGCGTGACGACCGCGTGGGTGGTGCCCATGGCCGGGTCGGGCTCGCCGTGCTCGTCGGCGAAGCCGTCGTCGAACTCGAGCCGGCGCGGGGCGTCCACGGCGGTGACCGTCCACCAGCCGGCGGCCTTCTCGCCGTCGGGGCCGGTCATGTAGTACCGGCACCGCCCGCCCTCCCGCAGCTCGTGCTCGACGAAGGTGGCGGGCCACTCGGGCGGACCCCACCAGCGCTCGAGCCGGCGCGGGTCCTCCCACACCTGCCAGACCTGCTCGACGCTCGCGTCGAACTCGGCCACGAAGGTGAGGGCCAGCGCCTCCACGTCCTTGTGCACATCGATGACCGGCATGTCCTGGTTCCTTCCTACTCGGCCCCCCGGTCCCCGGGAGGCACCTCCTCGGCGAGGAGGTCGTCGATGCGGCGTGCGCGCCCGCGCCAGAGCTCCTCGTAGGACTCCAGCAGCCGGGCCGCCCGGCGGAGGGTGTCCGGCGCGGCGTGCACCACCTGTTCGCGGCCGCGCCGCTGCTTGGTGACCAGCGAGGCCCTCTCGAGCACCGCCACGTGCTTCTGCACCGCGGCGAAGCTCATCGCGTAGTGCCCCGCCAGGGCCGAGACCGACTGCTCCTGCCGCAGCACCCGCGTCACGATGTCCCGCCGGGTGGCATCCGCCAGGGCCTGGAAGAGGCGGTCGATCTCGTCGTCCGTCAGCTCACGTTCTACAACCATTTGGTTGTAGGTTAGGCCGCGTCCCCCCGGCGGGCAAGGGGTCCTCCGTCACGGTTCGGGAACGGCGGCCCGGAACAACGACGCGGAGCGGCGGCTCAGACGAGTCCTGCCGCTCCGGTGAGGTGGCGGTGCAGGCCGTGGGCCACGAGCGTGTTGCCCAGGGCGTTGAGGTGCTTCCGGTCGCTGCCGACCACGGAGCGCGGCGGCAGGCCCAGGGCCAGCCACCGCCGGTCCTCGGCCGAGTCTCCGATCCGGTAGGGGCGCAGCGCGGGCAGCGCCCACAGCCGCGGGTCGCGCAGGTCCGCCATCGTCTCGTGGTAGGCCGGCCCGTACTCCGCCCGGTAGGCGGCGTTGACGGTGCGCACCTGCTCCCAGCCGGCCGTGCCGCGGCGGTCCCCGTAGGTGTGCCAGTGGCCCATCACCACCGACCGCGCCGGCTCTACCGCCCAGGCCGCCCGGGTGTCGGCGAGCACCCGTCCGGGGTCCTCGATGTTGTTCTTGCCCGTCCAGAAGAGGTGGACCTGGCCGCGGTGGCGGTCCTCCAGGTCGGTGTGCCACCAGCTGCGGGGGCCGGTCCCGAGCTCGACCGCGGGCCCGGGCACGTGCCGCCGCAGGACCACCGCGCCCTCCCGGCCCGGCGCCGCCCGGATCGAGCAGGCGACCCCGGCGACCGTGCCGGGCAGCGGGAGCGCCGCGCGGGGCGCCCGCCCGTCCGCGGTGGGGACGACCACCTGCCCCTGGACCGGCAGCAGCCAGCCCTCGGCGCCGAGGCCGGGACGGTAGGGGTGGTCGTAGCTGCGCATCGCCAGGGTGTGCCAGGACCGGTCCCCGCCCACGGCCCGGCAGGTGCCCGGCACGCCCAGCAGCCGCGACAGGAGGGCGTCGATCCGCACCGGGGCGTAGCCGGGCGGGTGCTCGCGGTGGAGCCCGCCGGCGGCCGAGGACGAGCCCCACAGCACGAAGCCGGGGCCCTGCGCTCCCGGCCGGACCAGTGCGCCCCCACCGCCGCGGAGACGGCCAGCAGCGCCCCGGAGCGGACGAGGGAACGGCGGGAGACGACCATGTTCCCCAATGTAAAGAGTCGTCGCGGTCCGGTGGGCCGGTGTGACGGTTCGTGATCGCCCCCACTTCCGGGGATGCGCCGGGGACCTGCCGGGCCGGCGCCCGGGACGCGGCACCCTCCGCGGCGCTCAGCGCTCGGCGCCGTTCAGCGGTCGGGGGCGCTCAGACCCAGGCGGCGTACTCCTCCAGGGACACCGCGTCGGCGACGATGACGGTGACGTTGTCCCGCCCGCCGGTCCGCAGCGCGGCCTGCAGCAGGACGTCGGCGGCCTCCTTGGGGTGCGGCACCGAGCCGAGCACCCGGGCCATGTGGGCGGGGCTGAGCTCGTTGGTCAGCCCGTCCGAGCACAGCATCAGCCGCTCCCCCGGCTGCGCGGGCAGCACCCACACGTCCGGCTCCCACACCTGGCCGGTGCCCAGGGCCCGGGTGATCACGTTGCGCCGCGGGTGCACCAGGGCCTGGGCGGAGGTCAGCTGGCCGATCGAGACGAGGTACTGCACCTCGGAGTGGTCCACGGTGAGCTGCGCCAGCCCCGGGGTGCCGTCGCCCTGGCCCGTCCCGTCCGGGGGCGGCAGCAGCCGGTAGGTGCGGGAGTCGCCCGTGTTGAAGACGAGCCAGAACATCCGCCCGTCCAGCTGCGCCAGCCACACCCCGGTCACCGTGGTCCCGGCCCGGCCCTCGTACGCGCTCTGGATGTGCTGGTCCGCCTGCCACAGCACCGAGCGCACCCGCCGCACGGCCTCGATCGCGTCGTCGGGGATCTCCGGGTCCAGCCGCAGCTCCCGCTCCACGGTGGCGCGGAACCGGGCGATGTCCAGGGGCGGGTCCGGCTCCGACACCGCGAACTGCCGGAAGTCCTCCAGCCGGAACAGCGGGGAGGCACCGAGCGTGCGCACGCACAGGGCGCTCGCGACCTCACCGGCCTCGTGCCCGCCCATCCCGTCCGCCACGGCGCACATCGTGGCGGTGACCACCAGGGCGTCCTCGTTGGACTCCCGGCGCAGACCGCGGTCGGTGGCCGCCCCGGCCCGGATGACGAGGGGTGCGCTCATTCGAAGTCGACCTCCAGCCCGGGTCCGGCGCCCTGGGCGAGCGCGACGGGCTGGACGTCGCCGAAGCCCCGGACGTTGCGCGTGGACTGCGGGAGGAGGATGAACCGGTCGTCGCCGGAGAGCACGGCGGCGGTCGAGGCGTCCACGAGCACGGAGCCCGGCTCGGTCAGGGCCACGAGCCGGGAGGCCAGGTTCACCGTGGGCCCGTAGATGTCGCCCAGCCGCGGCAGCACCCGGCCCCAGACGAAGGCCACCCGGGCCTGCGGGAGCTCGGGGTCGTCGCGGATGGCGCGCGAGAGCGCCAGGGAGATCTGCGCCCCGCCCTGCGGGGTCTCGGCCAGGAACATGACCTCGTCCCCGATGGTCTTGATCAGCCGGCCCCCGCCCACCGCGATCACCTCGGCGCAGCGCTGCTCGAAGCGCTGCACGAGGTTGGCCAGGGTGCGCTCGTTCATCTGCCGGGACAGGGAGGTGTAGGAGACGAGGTCGGCGAAGCCGACCCCGCGCGCGAGCGGGAGGATGGAGGAGGGCCCGTCCTCGTCGATCGTGCCGGTGGCGGTGGAGCCGTCCGGGCGCTCCACGCGCATCGCCAGCCGCTGCACGGCGGCGTTCATCTGGCGCCGCCACGAGTAGACGAGCAGGTTCTCGATCGCGTCGATGAGGTCCGGGAGCAGGTGCAGCAGCTCCCGGCGCGCGGCGGCGTCGGTCATGCCGCCGTGCACCACCATGTCCTCGACCAGGGCCTCGACCTGCCACACGACCATGCGATCGGTCATCTGCCCGATCGAGCGCACCAGGGACAGGGCCGCCTCCTCGGTGACCTGCTCCTCGAGCACCATGGTGGAGAGCACCCGCAGCGCCTCGGAGTCCTGCTCGGTGAACCACACGTCGTCGTCGGTGAGGTTCGGGAAGCCCAGGGCCCGCCACACCTTCCGCGAGGACAGCAGGGACAGCCCGCCCCGGCGCGCGGCCTCGCGGCGGCGCAGGACGCGCTCGGAGCCCAGGAGGGTGCGCTCCAGGGCCTGGACGGCCGCCTTGGACTCGTCCGAGCGGTAGAGGTTGGCCTGCACCGGATTGTGCAGGTTGAGGTTCAGCTGCTCCGTCTGGGGGCCGAGCGCCGGCTCGCCCCGGTCCTCCGGGTCCTCGTTGGCCACGCGTCACTCCTGTTCCTGGGGGACGGTCCGCCGGCCCCACGGTCGGCGCGCAAGGACGGACGGGTCCGGGCGTGGTGCCACGACCGCGTCCTGCCCCACTCTAGTGGGACGCCGGTCCCCCGCGCCCCCGCCGGAGCCGCCCGTGCGCTGCTCGTCCGCGGCCCGCCGGATGAGCTCGGCCAGCCGGTCGGCCTCCGGGGCGTGCTCCAGGCGCAGCCCGCCGAGGGGGCCGAAGTCGGCCACGACGCGCCCGTCGCGCCGGCCCAGCGACGGGCCCCGGGGGCGCTCCACGACGGCCCGGCGCAGCTGCGCCAGCGGCAGGGCCACGTCCCGCCGGGGCCCGCCCGGGCGCACCAGCACGAGGTGGCGGGTGGTGAGCACGTAGCGCGTGCGCCACCAGCGCAGCAGCGGGCGCACGCACCAGCGCAGCAGCCCGGCGGCCGCGGCCACCAGCAGGAGGACGTCCAGTGCGCCGTGCACCGTGATCCAGGGCTCGGCCACGGGGCGCCAGCGCAGTTCGAGGGCCCGCTGGGCCAGCGAGAGCGCGAACACGACGAGCAGCAGCACCAGGAGGGGGCGCAGCAGCCGCGCACCGTGGGCCCGGGTGGCGACGAGCACCCGCTCGCCGGACTGCAGGGCGGGCCGGGCGGGCACGGTCAGGCCTTCCCCGGGGCGGCCGGGCGCAGGTGCACGACGTCGCCGGCGGTCACCTCGTGCTCCGTGCCGGCGTCGTCGCGCAGCAGCAGCCCGCCGTGGGCGCCGAGGCCCACGGCGGTGCCCGTGACGGGCTCCGCGCCGCCGGGCAGCTCGGCGCGCACCGAGCGCCCGAGGGTCTCCATCCGGTCCTCGACCAGGCGGCGCAGCGGTCCGCCGGGTCCCGTGGCGGCGGCCGGGTCCGCGCAGAACTGCCGGTAGCGGGGCACGAACGCGCCCAGCACGGCCTCGAGGACGGCCGCGCGCGCCACGTCCCGGCCGGTGGCCCGGCGCACGGACGTGGCCGTGGCCACGGGCAGCTCCTCCTGGGAGACGTTGATCCCGGTGCCCAGGACCACGGCCGGGGCCCGGTGCGGGTCCAGGACGAGACCCGCCAGCAGGCCCGCGACCTTGCGCCCGTCGACGAGCACGTCGTTGGGCCACTTGATCCGCGCCGCGGCGCCCGCCACGCCCGCCAGGGCCTCCACCACGGCCGCGGCCATCAGAAGGGTCAGCCACGGGAAGTGCTGGGTGGGCAGCGGCCGTCCGCCCGCGCCTGCCGGGCGCAGCAGGACGCTGAAGGTCAGGGCGGTGCCGGGCTCGGTGGTCCACACCCGGTCCAGCCGGCCGCGCCCGGCGCTCTGGTGGCCGGTCAGCAGGAGGGACAGGTCCGTCCAGGGCCGGGCGGGGGCCGCTCCGCGGGCCTGCCGGAGGACGGCCGCCGTCAGCTGCTCGTTGGTGGAGCCGACCTCGTCGAGGACATCGATCCGCCCGGCGCCCAGGGCCTCCAGGGCGGCGAGCACGGCGGGGTCGCGCAGGTCGGCGGCAAGGGGGTCGGGCACGGCGCTCCTCGGGTCGGTGGTCTCCGGCGACGCGGGCGGGCCGGTGCTGTGCGCCCGGACGCGCTCCGCGTAGTGTCGGGTTCCGTCCACACTAATAGCCGCGTTCCCCGGGAGCCGCCTGGGCGCTTCCCCGCCCGGTGGCGGAGGGCCGCGGCACGTCCCGCAGGAGTCATCGTGAGCGCAGCCGAGAACCCCACGACGTTCGCCGTCACCTACGTCTACGGCGGCCCGGCCGACGTCCTGGCCGCCCGCCGGCCCGAGCACCGGGAGTACCTCGGCGGCCTGGTGGCGCAGGGCCACCTCCTGGCGTCCGGGCCGTACGACGACGAGGGCCCGGCCGGGGCGCTGCTGGTGTTCGCCGCCGAGGACGCGGCCGCGGTCGAGCGGCTCACCGACGAGGACCCGCTGGTGCGCCACGGGGTGGTCACCGAGCGGACCGTCCGGCCCTGGAAGGTGGTCCTCGGCCGCGTGGGCTGAGGACCCGGCGCCCCGCACCGGATTTTGTAGGACTCCTACAACAGGGGGCGCCCCGGCCGCGGACTAGAGTGAGCAGGTCCCCTGGCCGCCCCGCCCGGGCCGCTCCGCCCGCCGGCTCGGCCGCGTACCAGACCACGAGGTGCTTGTGATCCACGACCTGACGACCACCGCCGGCAAGATCGCCGACTTCCACGACCGCCGGGCCCGCTCCGAGGCCCCCGCGGGGCAGGCGGCGATCGACAAGCAGCACGCCCGGGGCAAGAACACCGCCCGCGAGCGCGTCGAGCTGCTCCTCGACGAGGGCTCCTTCGTGGAGTTCGACGCGCTGGCCACCCACCGCTCCACGGCCTTCGGCATGGACGCCAAGAAGCTGCCCGGGGACGGCGTGGTCAGCGGCTACGGCACGGTGGACGGGCGCCTGGTGGCCGTCTACTCCCAGGACTTCGCGGTCTTCGGCGGGTCCCTGTCCCAGGTCAACGGCGAGAAGATCGTCAAGGTGCAGAAGTTCGCGCTGCGCAACGGCTGCCCGGTGATCGGCATCAACGACGGCGGCGGGGCGCGGATCCAGGAGGGCGTGGCCTCCCTGGCCATGTTCGCGGACATCTTCAACATGAACGTGCGCTCCTCCGGCGTGGTCCCGCAGATCTCCCTGATCATGGGCCCGTGCGCCGGCGGCGCCGCCTACTCCCCGGCCCTGACCGACTACATCGTGATGGTCGACAAGACCTCGCACATGTTCATCACCGGCCCCGACGTGATCCGGACGGTCACGGGCGAGTCGGTGGACATGGAGACCCTCGGCGGGGCCCGCCAGCACAACACGACCACGGGCACGGCCACCTACCTCGCCGACGACGAGCAGGACGCCTTCGACTTCGTGCACGAGCTGCTCGAGTTCCTGCCGGCCAACAACCTGCAGGAGGCTCCCCTGCTGGACCACGACCAGGAGGACGAGGACACCGACCTCGACGCCGCGCTGGACACCCTGGTCCCGGACTCCGCCAATCAGCCCTACGACATGCGCACGGTGATCGAGGCCGTCGTGGACGACGGTCACTTCCTGGAGATGCAGGCGCTCTACGCCCCCAACGTGATGATCGGCTACGCCCGGGTCGAGGGGCACACGGTGGGCATCGTGGCCAACCAGCCCCTGCAGTTCGCGGGCACCCTGGACATCGCCGCCTCCGAGAAGGCCGCCCGGTTCGTCCGGCACTGCGACGCGTTCAACGTCCCGATCCTCACCCTGGTGGACGTGCCCGGCTTCCTGCCGGGCACCGACCAGGAGTTCAACGGGATCATCCGCCGCGGCGCGAAGCTGCTCTACGCCTACGCCGAGGCGACCGTCCCGCTGGTCACGCTGATCACCCGCAAGGCCTACGGCGGGGCGTACATCGTGATGGGCTCCAAGAAGCTCGGGGCGGACGTCAACCTGGCCTGGCCCACCGCGCAGATCGGCGTGATGGGCGCCCAGGGCGCCGTGGAGATCCTCTACCGCCGCGATCTCAAGGCCGCGACGGACAGCGGCGAGGACGTCGAGGCGCTGCGCGCCGAACTGGTGCAGAAGTACGAGGAGAGCCTGCTCAACCCCTACCAGGCGGCCGAGCTCGGCTACGTGGACGCGGTGATCTCCCCCTCCGAGACCCGGGTCCAGGTGCTCAAGGCCCTGCGGGCGCTGCGCGACAAGCGCGCGACGATGCCCGCCAAGAAGCACGGGAACATCCCGCTGTGAGCGCCCCCGAGCCCGTGCAGGGCGCCCCGGCGCTGCGCTTCGTGGCCGGCAACCCGACCCCGGAGGAGGTCGCCGCCGTCACGGCGGTGCTGCTCGCCCGCGGCACCGGGAGCGGGTCCTCCGCCGCGAGCTCCCCGGGCCGCCGGGACCAGTTCCGCCGGATGCGGCTGGGGCTGCGCCTGCGCCCTGGCCGCGGCGCGTGGCGGCGGAGCAAGCCGGAGGAGTGAGGCCGGAGGGATGATCCCGAGGAGCCGGCCCCGGAAGTGATGCCCGGCGGCAGGCCCGCGGCGTGCGCCCCCGGCGGTGCGCCCCGTCCCGGCCGGCGGCTGCCCGGACCGTCCGGCCCCCGGCGCTACTGTGGCGTGCATGAGCACTTTCCGGCCCGACCCCCCGTCCTCCGCCGGCCCGGCCCCGCTCGGCGCCGGGCACCGTGAGCCCACGGCCGTCGACGCCGTGGCCGAGCGCTGGTTCGGGCGCGCCATGGAGCTGGACCCGGCCCAGGCCACCGTGCACGGCTTTCCCGGCCGCGAGACCGAGTACCGCGACTTCGGCCCCGAGGGCCTGGAGGCCCGGGCGGAGGCCGTCCGCGAGACGCTGGCGGAGCTGACCGGCGTGGTCCCCGCCGACGACGTCGACCGGGTGACGGTGCACGCGCTGCGCGAGCGGCTGGGCCTGGAGCAGCTCCTGCACGAGGAGGGCCTGCGGGGCGGGGAGGTCAACAACATCTCCTCCCCCGTGCAGGAGATCCGGGACGTCTTCGACGACCTGCCCCGGCGCACCCCCGAGGACTGGGCCCACATCGCGGGGCGGCTGCGCAACGTGCCCGCGGCCGTGGACTCCTACGTGGCGGGTCTGCGCGCGGCCCGCGCCCGGGGCCGCTGCGCCTCCGTGGTCCAGCTGCGCAACGCCGCCCGCCAGTGCGAGGGCTACGCCGCCGACCGGGGCTTCTTCGCCCGGCTCGCCGGCGGTCCGCACGTGCCCGAGGGGATGCGCCGGGAGCTCACCGAGGCGGCCGGGCAGGCACGGCACGCCTACCGCCGCCTCGCCCGGGTGCTGGGCGAGGAGCTCGCCGCGCACGCCCCGCACGCGGACGCGGTGGGCCCGGACGTCTACACCCTGCGCCTGCAGGAGTTCCTCGGCGCCGTGGTGGACCCGGCGACGGTCTACGCGTGGGGGGTGGAGCAGCTGCGCACGGTCGTGGCGGAGCAGGAGGCGCTCGCCCGGCGGATCGCCCCCGGGGCCACCCCGGCCCAGGCCATGGCGGCCCTCGACGCGGAGCCGGACCGGCAGCTGCACGGCACCGACGCCCTGCGGGCGTGGATGCAGGACCTCTCCGACGCCGCCGTGGACGCGCTCGCGGGCACCCACTTCGAGATCACCGGGCCGATGCGCCGGCTCGAGTGCCGGATCGCGCCCACCCACGACGGCGGCATCTGGTACTCGATGCCCAGCGCCGACTTCTCCCGCCCGGGGCGCATGTGGTGGTCGGTGCCCGAGGGCACCGGGACGTTCACCACGTGGGAGCAGACCACCACCGTCTACCACGAGGGCGTCCCGGGCCACCACCTGCAGTTCGGCACGGCGCTGGCCAACTCCGGGGAGCTCAACCGGTGGCGGCGGATGGGCGTGTGGGTCTCCGGCCACGGGGAGGGGTGGGCGCTGTACGCCGAGCGGCTGATGGACGAGCTCGGCCACCTCCAGGACCCCGGGGACCGGATGGGCATGCTCGACGCGCAGCGGCTGCGCGCCGCCCGGGTGGTCTTCGACGTCGGGTTCCACTGCGGGTACCGCATTCCCCGGGAGCTCGGCGACGCCCTGGGCGGTGCCCGCGCCGGTGAGGTGTGGACCCCCGAGGACGGCTGGCGGTTCCTGCGATCGAACATCGTGATGCAGGACCCCATGCTGCGCTTCGAGTGGATGCGCTACATGGGCTGGCCCGGACAGGCCCCCTCGTACAAGGTCGGCCAGCAGCTGTGGGAGCAGGCCCGGGAGTCCGCCCGGGCCGGCGCGGGCTCCGGGTTCCGGCTCAAGGACTTCCACTCGCGGGCCCTCCGGCTCGGCTCCGTGGGCCTGGACACGCTGGCCTACGCCCTGGACCTGTGAGGTCCGTCATAAGGACGTCACATTTCTTCATCGTCATTCGGTGTTGTATATTCCGCGGGCCTATCGTGGGCACATGATTTCCGCAGAAAGCAATCGACGCCTGCCCCGGTGGATGACCTCCTTCGGGCCGCAGATCGTGATCGCCCTCCTCCTGGGCGTGGTGCTGGGCACCGTCGCCGACAGCCTCGGCGGCGACCCCGACACGGACCCGAACTGGCTCATGACCGCCCTGGACACCATCGGCACGAGCTACGTGAGCCTGCTCAAGGCCGCCGTGGTCCCCCTCATCGTGACCGCGGTGATCTCCTCGATCGCCAACCTGCGGGAGGTCTCCAACGCCGCGCGCCTGGCCTGGAAGACCCTGCTGTGGTTCGGCATCACCGCCCTGATCGCGGTGACGGTCGGGCTGGTGCTCGGCCTCGTCGTCGAGCCCGGTGCGGGCACGGGTGCCGCCGCCCCCGCCGAGCAGTACTCCGGGACCCAGGGCTCGTGGCTGGCCTTCCTCACCGGCCTGGTCCCCGCCAACTTCCTGGGCCTGCAGGTCTCCTCCTCCGTGGTGGACCCGGAGACCGTGCAGACCGCCCTGGGCTTCAACGTGCTGCAGGTCCTCGTGGTCTCGGCCGCCGTCGGCATCGCCGCCCTCAAGGTGGGCGAGCCCGCCGAGCCGTTCCTGGCCGTGATCCGCGCCGCGCTGGCCGTGGTGCAGAAGGTCGTCTGGTGGATCATCCGCCTGGCCCCGCTGGGCACCCTCGGCCTGATCGGCCGGGCCGTGTTCGAGTACGGCTGGACCTCGATGGGCGGGCTGCTGAGCTTCGTCGCCACCGTCTACGCCGGCCTGCTGATCGTCGCCTTCGTGGTCTACCCGGTGCTGGTCAAGGCGCACGGGCTGTCCGTCCGGCAGTACTTCTCCGGGGTGTGGCCGGCCGTGCAGCTGGGCTTCGTCTCCCGCTCCTCGGTGGGCACCATGCCCCTGACCCAGCGCGTCACCGAGCGCAACCTCGGTGTGCCCCGGGCCTACGCGTCCTTCGCCGTGCCGCTGGGCGCCACCACGAAGATGGACGGCTGCGCCGCGGTCTACCCGGCGATCGCCGCCCTGTTCGTCGCGCAGTTCTACGGGATCGACCTCGACGTCACCCACTACGTGCTCATCGCCCTCGTCTCCGTGCTGGGCTCGGCGGCGACCGCCGGCACCACCGGGGCCACGGTGATGCTCACCCTGACCCTGTCCACCCTGGGGCTGCCGCTCGACGGCGTGGGGCTCCTGCTGGCCGTGGACCCGATCATCGACATGGGCCGCACCGCGCTGAACGTGGCCGGCCAGGCCCTGGTGCCCACCATCGTGGCCCGCCGCGAAGGCCTGCTCGACCGGACCCTCTACGACGCCCCGCGCACCGGGGACCCGTTCGTGCCCGAGGCCCCGGCCGACGGCGCGGAGCCCGCGGGGACCGCCGAGCCGGCCGCGGCGGGCGCCGTCCGCTGACCGTCCCGACCCGTCCGAGGGGCGGGGAACCGGGGGGATGCCCGACGCATTCCGCCAGTTCCCCGCCCCTCGTTCTTCGTGGACGCGTCCCGGGCTACGCTGGGCACCGGCACGAGACCTGGGTCACGGCGGGAGACGGGGAGGGCGCGTGGGCGCAGCGGCGGAGGGCTCGACGACGGACCCGCTGCTGCGGCTGTCCTGGGCCCGGTCGCTGAGCCATCTCGCGGCCCCGGAGCGCTGCGCCCCGCGCGTGGTGCTGGACCGCACGGACCTCCGGGAGGCCGGGGCCCCGCTGCGGGCCCTGCTGCCGGTGCTGGACGAGCTGCTCACTCCCCTGGCCGAGGACACCGGCCTGGTGGTGGCGGTCACCGACCCCGGCGGGGTGCTGCTGCGGGTCCGCGGCAGCGCACAGACCCGACGGCGCGCGGAGGACATGGGCTTCCTGGAGGGCGCCGACTGGTCCGAGCACGCCGTGGGGACCAACGCCCCGGGCACGGCCCTGGTGCTGCGCCGGCCCGTCACCGTGCACCGGGAGCAGCACTTCTACCCCGAGGCCCGGCCGTGGTCCTGCACCGCGGCCCCGCTGCTGCACCCGCTCACCGGCGAGCTGCTGGGAGCCGTGGACCTCACCGGCGGGGACGCCGCCGCCGACCCCGCCACCCGCGCGCTGATCGGCGCGGCGGTGCGCGCCGCGCGGGCGGAGCTGGCCCTGGCGCTGCGCCGCGAGCCGCC
>NZ_LDNX01000130.1:0-22218 GCF_001027955.1 Kocuria sp. SM24M-10
GGGTGCCGCCGGGTCGCCCGTCCCCGGCGGCACCCGGACCGAGGTGCTCGGCCGGCAGCAGGCTCCGACGGAGACCCTGCGCCGGCACGAGGACCCGACCGAGGCCCTCCGCCCCGCCGGCGCGGCGACCGAGGCGCTGCCGGCCCCGCGCCCGGCCGGCTCCTCCGACCCGTGGCGGCCCGCGATCGAGCTGCGCCCGCGGCGCCCCCTGCGCGCGGCGGCGCACCTGGCGCTGGCCGCGCTCGCGGTGGCCGCGGCCGCCTTCCTGGGCTGGTTGATCGGCACCGGCCCGGGCGGAACGGTGAGCGTGCCGGAGGTGCGCGGCACCGGACCGGAGCTCGCCCAGCAGTACCTCGCCGGAGCCGGGCTCCGGAACGTGGCCGTGCACGAGACCCCCGATCCGGCGGCACCCGCCGGAACGGTGATCGGCACCGACCCGGCCGCGTCCGCGACCGTGCGCCCGGCGGAGCAGGTCGTCCTGCTCGTCTCGACCGGACCGGAGCAGGTCACCGCCCCGGACGTCGTCGGCATGAGCGCGGAGGACGCGGCCGCCCGCCTGGGCGACGCCGACCTGGCCGCCGGGGCGCGGACGGCGGTGAGCGACGACGCCGCCGCGGGCACGGTGGTGGGCCAGCACCCGGAGGCGGGCACGGAGGTCGCCGCCGGCTCGGCGGTGGACCTGGCCGTCTCCCGCGGCCCACGGGCCGAGAGCGCCCCCGACGTCGTGGGCCGGCCCGTCGGGGAGGCGGTGCCGGCGCTCGAGGAGGCGGGCTTCACCGCCCGGGTCGAGGAGAGCTTCGGCGCCCCCTTCGGCTACGTGCTGTCCCAGACGACGGACGGGGCCGAGGTCGTCCTGACCGTCCTGTAGCGGACGGCCGGTCCGGCCCCGGCCCCGTCGGTCCGATCCTGTCGGTCCGGCCCCGCTCAGCGGCGGGAGAGGTAGCCCGCCACGAGGAAGGCGATCTCCAGGGACTGCATGTGGTTCAGCCGCGGGTCGCACAGCGACTCGTAGCGGTCCTCGAAGGAGGACTCGTCCACGGGATCGGCGCCGCCGAGGCACTCCGCGACGTCGTCACCGGTCATCTCCACGTGGATGCCGCCCGGGAAGGAGCCGATCGCCTCGTGCACCTCGAAGAAGCCGCGCACCTCGTCCACGACGTCGTCGAAGTTGCGGGTCTTGTACCCGGACGGCAGCGACACCGTGTTGCCGTGCATGGGGTCGGTGACCCACACGACCTTCGCGCCGGAGCGCTCCACGGCCTCGACCAGCGGCGGCAGCTTTTCGCGGATGTTCTTCGCCCCCATGCGGGTGATGAAGGTCAGCCGCCCGGGCTCCCGCTGCGGGTCCAGCTTGTCGATGAGCGCCAGCGCGTCGTCGCCGGTGGTCTTCGGGCCGAGCTTCACGCCGATCGGGTTGCGCAGCTTGGAGAGCAGGTCCACGTGGGCGCCGTCGAGCTCCCGGGTGCGCTCCCCGATCCACAGGAAGTGCCCGGACGTCCCGTACGGCAGGTGGGTGCGGGAGTCGATCCGGCTCAGCGCGCGCTCGTAGTCCAGCAGCAGCGCCTCGTGCCCGGCGTAGAACTCGGTGGTGCGCAGCGCGTCGAAGTCCGCTCCGCAGGCGTCCATGAACTTCACGGCCCGGTCGATCTCGCGGGCCAGGGACTCGTAGCGGGCGTGGGCGGGGTTCGTGGTGAAGCCCATGTTCCAGGCGTGCACCAGGCGCAGGTCGGCGAAGCCGCCGGTGGTGAAGGCCCGGATGAGGTTCAGGGTGGACGCGGACGTGTGGTAGCCGCGCACCATCCGCCGGGGGTCGTGCACCCGGGACTCCTCGGTGAAGTCGAAGCCGTTGACCATCTCGCCGCGGAAGGTCGGCAGGGTGACGCCGTCCCGGGTCTCGTCGTTGGACGAGCGCGGCTTCGAGAACTGGCCCGCCATGCGGCCCATCTTCACGACCGGCATGGACGCGCCGTAGGTGAGCACCACGGCCATCTGCAGCAGCGTCTTGACCCGGGCGCTGATCCGGTCGGCCGTGGCGCCTTCGAAGGTCTCCGCGCAGTCGCCGCCCTGCAGGAAGAAGGCCCGGCCGTGGGCGACCTCGGCCAGGCGCTCGCGCAGCTGGTCCACCTCCCCGGCGAACACGAGCGGCGGGACCGCGTTGAGCTCCCCGATGGCGGTGGCGAACTCCGGGTGGTCGCGCCACGTCGGCTGCTGGTCGGCGGGCAGCTCGCGCCAGTCGTCCAGCCCGGGGTAGTCGGCCGCCGAGGGCACGGGCGAGGCCAGGTTGCGGAGGCTGTCGGGAACGGTGAACTCGAGCATCATGTCTTCCTATGGTCTCGTCCGGGGCGGGCCCGGACGGGGGATTCAGGGTGCGGTGGTCCCGGACGCGTCGTCGTCCGTGGCTGTGGGACGGTCGCGGTGGGTGAGGGAGTCGGCGGCGTGCCGGGCGGTCTGGGCGGCGGTGCGCGCCCGGTCCTTGGCGGTGCCCACGAGCTCCGCGGCGGCCTGCTTGGTCTCCTGGCGCTTCTGCTCCATGAGGCGCTTCTTGTGCTCGGCCGCGTAGACGTCCACGGAGACCTGGCCCGAGAGCGCCTGGATGGCACGCATGATCTCGTCGGTGACCTCGCGCAGCAGGGCGTGCTCGCCCTGCCGGCCCTGGTAGCGGGAGAAGTCGAGCGGCTCCCCGAAGATCGTGGCCACCCGGGCCCTGCTGCGGGGCAGCGGCACCCGCGCGCCGATCGGCTGTACCTTGTCGGTGCCCACCATCGCGATGGGCACGACCGGGGCGCCGGTCTCGAGGGCGAGCCGGGCCACGCCGATCTTCCCCTTGTACATCCGCCCGTCCGGGGAGCGGGTGCCCTCCGGATAGATGCCCAGCAGCTGACCCTCCTGCAGCTTGCGCCCCCCGTTGCTCAGGGACGTGGCGCTGGCGCGCCCGCCCGAGCGGTCCATGGGGATCTGGTTGATGGCCCGGAAGAAGGCGGCCATGACCCGGCCCTTGAGACCGGGGCTGTTGAAGTAGTCCGACTTCGCGAGGAAGAACACCTGGCGCGGCACGGCCACGGGCATGAACACCGAGTCGGAGACGGAGAGGTGGTTGCTGGCCAGGATCGCCGGACCCTCGCTCGGCACGTGCTCGAGGCCGCGGACCTCGGGGCGGAAGGCGACGTTGACCAGGGGTCCGACGACGTAGCGCTTCAAGAACATGTAGACCATGTGGGAGAGGACTCCTTCGTGCTGATCGGGATGTCGCGAGGGTCCGTGCCGCTCGGACCGGGTCCGGCCTCCGGTATTCTCTCACGTCCGCGCGCCCGCGAGCGCCAGAGCGCCCGGTCCGGGCCCCGTCCTGCCATCATGGACCCATGACGCATCCCGTCGAGGACCACCGCCCGCCGGCCCCGGCCGCGCCCGCGGCCGCCGAGTCCCCCGCCACGCCCTTCCGCTACCGGGCCGAGGGCCCGGCGGGCGTCCTCGTCCTGCACGGCTTCACCGGCGTCCCGTTCAGCGTCCGCCCGTGGGGCCGCGCCCTGCACGAGGCCGGCGCCGAGGTCGTCGGCCCGGTGCTGCCCGGCCACGGCACCCGTTGGGAGGACCTGGCCGGCGTGCGGTGGGAGCAGTGGCGCGACCACGCGGCCCGGCACGTGCGGGAGCTGCGCGCCCGGCACGACGTCGTGGTGGTCTGCGGGCTGTCCATGGGCGGGGCGCTGGCCCTGCACCTCGCCGCGCTCCTGCCCGTGGACGGGGTGGTGGCCCTCAACCCGGCGCTGTCCCTGGTCAGCCGCACGGCGCGGTTCGCCCCGGCCCTGCACCGGGCGGTGCCCTCCGTGGCGTCCGTGGGGGACGACATCAGCATCCCGGGCGTCACCGAGCACGCCTATCCGCGCACCCCGGTGGCGGGGGTCGCGGAGCTGGGCCGGTTCATGGCCAGGACCCGCAGGCTCCTGCCCGCGGTGACCGCCCCGGTGCTGCTGCTGCGCTCGCAGCACGACCACGTGGTCTCCGACGCCTCCCACGCCCACGTGCTCCGGCGCGCGGGCGGGGACGTGGAGATCGTGCGCCTGACCGAGAGCTTCCACGTGGCCACCCTGGACCGGGAGGCGGACGTCCTGCACGCCCGGTCGGTGCGCTTCGTGGGCGACCTCGTGGCCGGGCGCAACCCCGTCACCGGCGTGCCCCGGCGCCCCGCCGCCCCGGGAGCCGGACGATGAGCGCCCGGCCCGGCGGGACCGGGCCCGAGGACGAGTGGACCGAGATCGTCTCGGGGCTGGAGGACGTCCGCCGGGCCGGGGACCGGCACCTCGCCGGCCCCCGGGACTGGTCCCCCGAGGAGGCCGTCTTCGGCGGGCCCCCCGCAGGTGCGGACGACGACGCGCCCTACTCCCCCGATCCCGGCCCGGTCACGCAGGGGCTCAGCCGTGGGGCGCTGCTGTCCTGGACCGTGCTGATCGGCGTGCCGGTGCTCCTGCTGTTGCTGGGCCTGATGCCCGGGTCGCTGCCGTGGTGGGCGACCGTGGCGGGGCTGGTGGCCGTGGTCGGGGCGATCGTCCACCTGCTGACGTCCCTGCCGGAGGACCGCGACGACCTGGACGACGGCGCCCGCGTCTGAGCCGGTTTGCGTGAGCGAAGTCACTAGACTGGGGAGGAACGCCACAGCCTTCCGAAGTCATCCGCAGCCATCCGATCCGAGGAGAACTCCATGCGCCACGTCGCCACCGACGCCCTCGTGGACCCGCCCGCCCACCGCAGCATCACGGACTTCCTGCTGATGCAGGCCGAACGGGACGGGGACCCGCACCTGTACACGGTCCTGGGCCCGGGCGGAGCCGCCCGCGAGGTCCGGGCCCGGGAGTTCCGCACGGCGGTGCAGGGGGTGGCCAAGGGACTCGTGGCGGCGGGCATCGAGCCCGGGGACCGCGTGGGCATCCTCAGCCGGACCCGGTACGAGTGGACCCTGGTGGACTTCGCGATCTGGTACGCCGGTGCGGTCCCCGTCCCGGTCTACGACTCCTCCTCGGCCCAGCAGATCCGGTGGATCATGGCCGACTCCGACGCCAAGGCCGTCTTCGTCGAGACGGAGGCCCTGGAGGGGGCCGTCGTCGAGGCCGCCCGGGAGGAGCCGTTCGCGGCCGCGGAGCGGGTCTGGCGCCTGGACGGCACCGGCGCCGACCTCGACGGGCTCATCGCGTCCGGGGCGGGCGTCCCGGACGAGGAGCTCGAGGCGCGGCGCGCGTCCCGGGGGCTCGAGGACGTCGCCACGATCATCTACACCTCCGGCACCACCGGCCCGCCCAAGGGCTGCGAGCTCACCCACGGCAACTTCGTGCGGCTGTGCGAGAACACCACCCTCGTGGTGGCGGACATCATCCACCCGGGCGCCCGCACCCTGCTCTTCCTGCCGCTGGCCCACGTGTTCGCGCGCTTCGTGGAGGTCATCGCCCTCTACTCGGGCACCGTCCTGGCCCACACCCCGGACGTGAAGAACCTCATGGGGGACCTCGAGTCCTTCCGGCCCACGTTCATCCTCGCCGTGCCGCGGGTGTTCGAGAAGATCTACCAGAGCGCCCGGTTGAAGGCCGAGAAGGGCGGGAAGGCGAAGGCCCTGATCTTCGAGCGGGCCGTGCGCACGGCCGTCTCGTACTCCCGGGCCCAGCAGTCCGGGCGGGTGCTGCCGCTGCTGCGCGCCCGGCACGCCCTCTACGACCGGCTCGTCTACGCCAAGCTGCGCGAGGCGATGGGCGGGGAGGTCACGCACGCCGTCTCGGGCGGGGCCGCCCTCGGGACCCGTCTGGGTCACTTCTTCAACGGGATCGGCGTCTACGTGGTCGAGGGCTACGGGCTGACCGAGACCACCGCCCCGATCGCCGTGAACACCCCGGAGGTCGGCAAGATCGGCACCGTGGGGCTGCCGCTGCCCGGCAACGAGGTCCGGATCGCCGAGGACGGGGAGGTCCTGGTCCGCGGCACCCACGTGATGCGCGGCTACCACGGGCGCGAGGACCTCACCGCGGCCGCGTTCGAGGACGGGTGGTTCCGCACCGGCGACCTGGGCTCCCTGGACGAGGACGGCGCCCTGACCATCACCGGGCGGAAGAAGGAGATCATCGTCACCGCGGGCGGCAAGAACGTGGTGCCCAACGTGCTGGAGGACCCCATCCGCGCGTCGGCCGTGGTCTCCCAGGTGATGGTCGTCGGCGACGACCGCCCGTTCGTCGCGGCCCTCGTGACCCTGGACCAGGACGTGCTGCCCGCGCGCCTGGAGCTGATGGGCCTGGACCCGGCGATGCCGCTGGCCGAGGCCGCCCGGCACCCGAGGATCGTGGAGCACGTGCAGGAGATCGTCGACCACGCCAACAAGGCGGTCTCCCGGGCGGAGAGCATCCGCTCGCTCGAGATCCTCGACGTCGACTGGACGGAGGCCTCCGGGCACCTGACCCCGTCCATGAAGATCAAGCGGGCGAGGATCGCCCAGGACTTCGCGGACCGGATCGAGGAGATCTACTCGCGGCCGGCCCCGGAGCCGGCCCCCGCCCCGGCCACCCCGGCGGAGCGGATCAAGGAGAAGCTCTCCCACGCCCACCTGCCGGGCCGCGGCGAGGGCTGAGCCGTCCGGCGGCCGGTGGGGTCACCGGCCGCCGACCAGCTCCTGCCGGGCCAGCGGCGAGTGCTCCGGGACCTCCAGGCCCAGCAGCGCGTTCTCCACGACCTCGCTCAGGGCCGGGTGGATCCAGTACTGGCCCCGGGCCATCGTGTGGGCGTCCAGTCCGAAGGACATGGCCTGCACCAGCGGCTGGATCAGCAGGGAGGCCTCCTCACCGACGAGGTGGGCGCCCAGCAGGCGGCCCGTGCCCTTCTCCGCGATGAGCTTGCACAGGCCCGTGTGGTCCTCCATCGCCCAGCCGTAGGCCGTGGCGCCGTAGTCCTGCACCTTGACCGTGATCTCGGCGCCGTGCTCGATCGCCCACTGTTCGGCCTCGTCCTGGGTCATGCCCACGGAGGCGATCTGCGGGCTGGTGAACACCGCCGAGGGGACGAACCGGTGGTCGGTGGCCCGGAGGTCGCCGGGGTTCAGCAGGTTGTGCTGGACCGTGCGCGCCTCGGCGTTGGCCACGTGCTTGAGCTGGTACGGGGAGCTGATGTCGCCCAGCGCCCACACACCCTCCGCCGGCGCCCCGTCCGAGAGGGCCCGCTGGTACTCGTCGACGGCGAGCAGGCCGTCCTCGCGCACGTCGAGTCCGCCGGTCCGGGCGTCGAGCACGTCGGTGTTCGGCTGCCGGCCCGTGGCCACGAGCACGATGTCGGCGGGCAGGCGCAGGGTGAGCTCCGGGTCCTCGGGGTCGCGGAAGGTGACCATCGCGGCGCACTCGTCCCCGGCCCACTCCTCGATCGCCGACAGCGCCCAGCCCGTCTCCAGCTTCCACTGCCGGGAGGCCTCCCGGGCGAACCGCTCGGCGATCTCGGGGTCGTGGTAGCGCAGGAGTCGCTGGGAGCGGTTCACCTGGGTGACCCTCGAGCCCAGGCTGGAGAAGACGTGGGCGAACTCGGCGCCGATGTAGCCGCCGCCGACCACCACCACGCGACGGGGCAGCTCGTCGATGCGCATCACGGTGTCCGAGGTGTGCACCTGGGGCAGGTCGATCCCGGGGACGTTGGGGCGGACGGGACGCGACCCGGAGGCCACCACGATCTGCGGGGCGGTGATCTCCTCCCCCGAGGCGGTGCGCAGGACCCGCGGCCTGATGAAGCGCACGTGCTCCTGGTAGACGGTCACCTGCGGCAGCGTGCGGCGGTAGTCCAGGCCTCCCTGGGAGATCGCGTCGATCCGCCCGAAGATCCGGTCCCGCATCTCCCGCCAGCGCACGTCCTGCACCTCCGCGCGGACCCCGAGCCGGTCGGCGTCGGCGGTGTGCCGGGCCAGCGTGGCCGGGTAGGCGTACATCTTCGTGGGAATGCAGCCCACGTTCAGACAGGTGCCTCCGAAGGTCCCGCCGTCGACGATCGCCACGTCCAGGCCCTCGTAGTCCTCGTTGAGGATCGAGTTGCCGGAGCCGGAGCCGATGATGATGAGGTCGAATGTCCGCATGGCGCCATCCTATGCGGCTCCCGTGCCCTCCCGGCCGCCCGGTCCTACCCTGGGACCACGGGCACGGGCAGGGGCACGGAGGATGCGATGGCGACAGCCGCGGCGGCCGGGGCGGCGTGGGACGCCTGGTGGGCCGAGCACGCCGGGACGGCGGCGGTCGCGCACCGGCAGCAGGTCCGCCTGGCCGCGCTCGTGCAGCACGCCCGCCGGGCGTCGCCCTACTACCGGCGGCTCTACCGCGCGCTGCCGCCGGACGTGACGGACCCGGTGCTGCTGCCGCCGGTGGCGAAGCCGCAGCTCATGGAGCACTTCGACGAGTGGGTGACGGACCCGCGGCTCACCCTCGCGGCGCTGCGCCGTGACGTCCTGCCCGACCCGGCCCGGGTGGGCGTCCTTCACCTCGGCCGGTACCACGTGCTCACCAGCTCCGGGAGCAGCGGGGAGCCCGCGGTGCTGGTGCACGACCACCGGTCGTGGTCGAGCGCCGGCGCGGTGCTGGGGGTCCGGGCGCGGCGCACGCTCCTGCGCCGGGACGTGCTCGCCCCGGTGGCCCGCCACGGCCTGCGCGTGGCCGCGCTGCTGGCCACGGGCGGGCACTTCGCGGCCGTCACCGCCGCCGAGGACCTGCGGCGGCGGGGCCCGCGCCGGAGCGAGCGGCTGCGCGTGCTCTCCGTCCTGCGGCCCCTCCCCGAGCTCGCCGCGGAGCTCGACGCCTTCCGCCCCACCGTGCTCGTGGGGTATCCGAGCGCCGTGGGCCTGCTCGCCGCGGAGCAGGCGGGGGGACGGCTGCGGATCGCCCCGGCGCTGGTCGCCGTGGGCGGGGAGACGCTCACCCCCGCCGCCCGGCGCCGGATCCGGGCCGCCTTCGGGTGCCCCGTCCTCGACGAGTACGCGGCCTCCGAGGCGCCGGGCCTGGCGGTGCAGTGCCACCGCGGGGCGCTGCACGTGAACGCCGACCGGTACCTGTTCGAGCCCGTCGACGAGGCCGGTCGCCCCGTGCCGCCGGGCACCACCTCGGCCACCGTGCTGGTGACGGACCTCGGCAACCGGGTGCAGCCCCTCATCCGCTACGACCTCGGGGACCGCGTCGAGCTCCGGGCCTGCCCGTGCGGCAGCCCGCTGCCCGCGGTGCGGGTGGAGGGGCGCGCCGGGGACGTGCTGCGCTTCGCGTCGGCCGACGGGCGCACGGTGCCCGTGCTGCCGCTGGCCCTGGGCACGGTCGTCGAGGAGACCCCGGGGGTCCGGCGGTTCCAGGCGGTGCGGACCGCCCCGGACACCCTCGTCCTGCGGCTGGAGCCCGAGCCCGGCGTCGATCCGGCGCGGGTGCGCGCGGCCGTGGAGGCCCGGGTGCGCGCCTTCCTCACGGACCGGGGACTGGGCGCGGTCGGCGTCCGGCACGCCCCCGGGCCGCCCCGCCCGGACCCTTCCGGGAAGTTCCGCCAGGTGTGGTCGGCCTGAGCCGGGCGCTCCGCCCGGCCCAGGCCGGCGCCCCGGCGGGCTGCCCGGACGCGCCGGCCGCCCGCCCGGGCGGGGCGCGTCAGCCCGCCGGCTCGAGGACGAGCAGCAGGTCCCCGCCGGAGACCTGCGCGACCCCCTGCAGCGCGACGCGCTTGACGGTCCCGCCGGTGGGGGCCGTGATGGAGGCCTCCATCTTCATGGCCTCGATGGTGGCCACCTGGGCCCCGGCCTCCACGGTGTCCCCCTCGGCCGCCGTCACGGTCACGGCGCCGGCGAAGGGAGCGGCCACGTGGCCGGGGTCGGCGGGGTCGGCCTTCTCGGTCTCGGGCACGGCCGAGGCGACGGAGGTGTCCCGGACCTCGATCATGCGCGGCTGGCCGTTGAGCGTGACCATCACCGTGCGCATGCCCTTGTCGTCCGCCTCCGAGATCGCCTGCAGCGTGACGAGCAGCCGCACCCCCTTGCCCAGGGAGATCACGTGCTCGTGGTCCGGGGTCAGACCGTAGAGGAAGTCCCGGGTGTGCAGCAGGGCGAGATTGCCGTACCTCGCCCGGCTGGCCTCGAAGTCGCGGGTGGGGCCGGCGAAGAGCAGCCGGTTCAGTGTGGCGCGCCGGGTCGCGGAGTCCCCGGCCAGGGCCTGCGAGTCCTCGGGGGCCAGCTCGGTGATCCCCACCTTGACGGTGCGCCCCTCCAGCGCCCGGGTGCGGAACGGCTCGGGCCACCCGCCCGGAGGCGTGCCCAGCTCCCCGGCCAGGAAGCTGATGACCGAGTCCGGGATGTCGAACTTCTGCGGCTGGGCCTCGAACTCGGCCGGGTCCACGCCCATGCCCACCAGCTGCAGCGCGAGGTCGCCGACGACCTTGGAGGACGGGGTGACCTTCACCAGCCGCCCGAGCATGGCGTTGGCGGCGGTGTACATGTCCTCGATGGCCTCGAAGCGCTCCCCCAGCCCCAGCGCGATGGCCTGCTGACGCAGGTTGGACAGCTGCCCGCCCGGGATCTCGTGCCGGTAGACCCGCCCGGTCGGGGCGGTGAGCCCGGACTCGAAGGGGGCGTACATCCGGCGGATGACCTCCCAGTAGGGCTCCATCGCGGTGGCGGCCTCCAGCGGGATGCCGGTGTCGCGGTCGGTGTGGGCCAGCGCGGCGATCAGCGCCGAGGCCGGGACCTGGGACGTGGTTCCGGCCATCGAGGCCTCGGCGACGTCCACGGCGTCCACCCCGGCGTCGATCGCCGCCATCAGCGTGGCGAGCTGGCCGCCGGCGGTGTCGTGGGTGTGCAGGTGCACGGGCAGGTCGAAGCGCTCCCGCAGGGCCGTGACGAGCGCGGCGGCGGCTGCCGGGCGCAGCAGCCCGGCCATGTCCTTGATCGCCAGCACGTGGGCGCCGGCGTCGACGCACTGCTGGGCGAGGTCGAGGTAGTAGTCGAGGGTGTAGAGGTCCTCGGCCGGGTCCAGGAGGTTGCCGGTGTAGCACAGGGCGACCTCGGCCACCGCGGTGCCGGTGGCCCGCACCGCCTCGACGGCCGGGCGCATCTGCTCGACGTCGTTGAGCGCGTCGAAGATGCGGAAGATGTCCACCCCGGTGGCCGCGGCCTCCGCGACGAAGGCGTCGGTGACCTCCGTGGGGTACGGGGTGTAGCCCACGGTGTTGCGCCCGCGCAGCAGCATCTGGATCGGGATGTTGGGCATCGCCTCGCGCAGCAGCCGCAGCCGCTCCCAGGGGTCCTCCCCGAGGAAGCGCAGCGCGACGTCGTAGGTCGCCCCGCCCCAGGCCTCGACCGAGAGCAGCTGCGGGAGGGTGTGGGCGTAGGCCGGGGCGGCGGCGAGCAGGTCGCGGGTGCGCACCCGGGTGGCCAGCAGCGACTGGTGGGCGTCGCGGAAGGTCGTGGACGTCACCGCCACCGCGGACTGCTCCCGCAGGGCCCTCGCGAAGCCCTCGGGGCCCAGCTCCTGCAGCCTCTGCCGCCAGCCCGGCGGCGGGGTGTGCTCGGAGGGCCCGTCGAAGGGCGAGCGGAAGGGCTCCTCGACCTTGTCCCCCGGGTAGCGGGGCAGCTTGTTGCGCGGGTCGATGCCCTCCACCCGCTCCCCGTTGGGCTGGTTCACGGTGACCTCGGCCAGCCATGTCAGGGCCTTGGTCCCCCGGTCCCCCGAGGTCCTGGCCTCGAGCAGCTCGGGGCGCCGTTCGATGAAGTCGGTGGCCACGTCCCCGGCGAGGAACTCGGGGTCGGCCAGCACCGCCTGCAGGAACTGGATGTTGGTGGCCACCCCGCGGATGCGGAACTCGGCCAGGGCGCGCTGGGAGCGGTGCACCGCGGTGGTGTAGTCCCGGCCGCGGCAGGTGAGCTTCACGAGCATGGAGTCGAAGTGCGGGGAGATCTCGGCACCCGCGTAGACGGTGCCCCCGTCCAGGCGCACCCCCGCCCCGCCGGCGGAGCGGTAGGCGGAGATCTTCCCGACGTCGGGGCGGAAGCCGTTGGCCGGGTCCTCGGTGGTGATCCGGCACTGCAGCGCGGCCCCGCGCACCGCCAGCTGCTCCTGGGCGATGCCGAGGTCGGCCAGGGACTCCCCGGCCGCGATCCGCAGCTGGGACTGGACCAGGTCGACGTCGGTGATCTCCTCGGTCACCGTGTGCTCCACCTGGATGCGCGGGTTCATCTCGATGAACACGTGCTGGCCGGCGCGCTCCCCGGCGGTGTCCACCAGGAACTCCACCGTCCCGGCGTTGACGTAGCCCAGCTCCCGGGCGAACTTCACGGCGTCGGCGTGCAGGGCCCGGCGGATGCCCTCGTCGAGGTTCGGGGCCGGGGCGATCTCCACGACCTTCTGGTGCCGGCGCTGCAGGGAGCAGTCGCGCTCGAAGAGGTGGACGATCTCGCCCTCGTTGTCCGCCAGGATCTGCACCTCGATGTGGCGGGGGCGCAACACCGCCTGCTCCAGGAACACCGTGGGGTCCCCGAAGGCGGTGTCGGCCTCGCGCATGGCCGCCGCCAGCGCCTCCGGCAGCGCCTCGGGGGTCTCCACCCGGCGCATCCCCCGGCCGCCGCCGCCGGCGACCGCCTTGACGAAGATGGGGAAGCCGATGTCCGCCGCCTGGGCGAGCAGCGCCTCGGCGTCCGCCGACGGCTCCGTGGACGCCAGGGTGGGGATCCCGGCGCGCTTGGCGGCCTTGAGCGCCGCGACCTTGTTGCCCGCCAGCTCCAGGATCTCCGCGGCCGGGCCCACGAACGTGATGCCCTCCCGGGCCGCCGCCCGGGCCAGCTCCGGGTTCTCGGAGAGGAAGCCGTAGCCGGGGTAGATGGCGTCCGCCCCGGACTCCTTCGCGACCCGGACGATCTCCTCGACGTCGAGGTAGGCCCGCACGGGGTGGCCCTCCTCCCCGATCCGGTACGCCTCGTCCGCCTTCTGCCGGTGGATCGAGTTGCGGTCCTCGTACGGGAACACCGCCACCGTCTTGGCCCCGAGCTCGTACGCGGCGCGGAAGGCACGGATCGCGATCTCACCGCGGTTGGCCACCAGGATCTTGGAGAACATCTACACCCGTCCCGCGCCCGGGGCCGTCCGGCGGACGCCCGGGCACTGTTTCTTCGAAGGTCGTGCCCCTCCGGGCACACGGTCAGCATGGCCACCCGCGGGCGCCCCTGACCAGTGAACCACGCCGCACCGGGACGGACTGTGACCGTCGTCACAGCTCGCGTCCGTGGTCAGGGTACTCCCCCCAAGGCGCGGGGCGGACCGCCGGATCGCGTGTGACTCCGCGCCGCGCCGGGGCCGGGCCCGCGTGCACGGCTACGATGGGCCCGGACCGTCTCCTCGCCGCGGCCCCCGATCCCGGTCACGAGGAGGCGCTGCCCCTGATTCCCCCGTCCTCCAGCGAACGAAGGGTGCCCCCTCCGTGCAGATCGTCAGCGTCAGCAGCCTCAAGGGCGGTGTCGGCAAGTCCTCGGTGACCCTCGGGATCGCCTCCGCGGCGCTCCGGGCGGGCGTGCCCACCCTCGTGGTGGACCTCGACCCCCACGCGGACGCCACGACCGGGCTGGGCGTGCAGCCGGCGCGCGGCCACGACGTGGGCGGGGCGCTGCGCCGGCCCCGCCGGGGAGCCCTCGAGCGCGTGGTCGTGGCCTCGGCCTGGGCGGTGCGCGAGGGCCTCGACGCCAAGGCCCTCGACGTGGCCCCGGGCTCCGCGCGATCGTCCTACCTCGACCGCTCCGAGTACCGGGACAAGGACTTGGGCCGGCTGGAACGGGCTCTGGCGGGGATCTCCGGCTACGACCTGGTGCTGGTCGACTGCCCCCCGACGCTCAGCGCCCTGACGCGCACCGCGTGGGCCGCCAGCGACAAGGTCCTCTCCGTCGCGGAGCCGTCCCTGTTCTCGGTCGCGGGGACGAAGCGCACCATGACCGCCATCGCCCAGTTCGAGCAGAGCCGCAGCTGGGCGGTGCCGTCCGCCGGAGTGGTGGTGAACAAGGTCCGGCACGCCTCGGTGGAGCACCGGCACCGGCTGCAGGAGCTCGGGGAGCTGTTCGGGCCGCTGCTGGTCAGCCCCGTGCTCCCGGACCTGCCCGTGTGGCAGCAGGCGCAGGGTGCGGCCTGGCCGATCCACCGCTGGCCCGGCTCCGAGGCCAAGGATCTGTCCGGGCGCTTCACGGCGATCCTCCAGGGCCTGCTCGAGCGGCCGGCCTGAGCCCGGGCCTCAGCCCGCGCTCTGCCGGCGGGCCCGGCGGACCGAGAGCTCGTCGTCGGGCGCGGGACGCTCGGGCGGGGCGGGCGGCTGCCCGGTGTGCTCCCCGGGCATCGCCGCGAGGGTGCCCTCGACCTCGCGCCACACCCGGCCCACGGCGATCCCGAAGACCCCCTGGCCGCCCTGGACCAGGTCGATGACCTCGTGCGGGGAGGTGCAGGCGTAGACGCTGGCGCCGTCGCTCATCATCGTGAGCTGCGCGAGGTCATCGACGCCCTGTGCCCGCAGCGCGCCGACGGCGGTGCGGATCTGCTGGAGGGAGACCCCGGTGTCCAGCAGCCGCTTGACGATCTTGAGCACCAGGATGTCCCGGAAGCTGTACAGCCGCTGGGTCCCGGAGCCGGAGGCGCCGCGGACGGTGGGCTCCACCAGGCCGGTCCGCGCCCAGTAGTCCAGCTGCCGGTAGGTGATGCCCGCGGCCTTGCACGCCGTGGGCCCGCGGTAGCCCACGGACTCGTCCCGGACCACCGAGTCGTCGAAGAGGACGCCCTGGGTGCCGTGGGCCGGAGGGCGGTCGGGACCGGCCGGCCCGCCGGGCTGCTCGGGGTCGCTCACGCCGCCTCCTCGTTCGTGGGTCCGGTCCTCGCGGCACCGGCGGGACATGCTCTGGGCGAGACGTCCGGACCCCCCGGGGGACACCTCGAGTACTGCTTCGACGTTAGACCTCCCCGGTGACGGGGTCAAAGACATCCGCCGCCCCGCCCCCGTGTCGGCGTGCCCCGCGGCTCGGCGCTCAGAAGTCCTCGGGGTCGACGTTGTCCAGGAAGTCGCGGAACTGCTCGACCTGCGTCTCCGGGGGCAGCTGCTGCTCGCCCTCGCCCGACCGGTGCGACGGCTCCCGCAGCTCGCCGTCCCCGCTCATCACGAGCCCGGCCTCGTCCAGGACGGTCTCGGTGCACAGGATGGGGCAGTCGGTGCGGGCCGCCAGCGCGATCGCGTCCGAGGCCCGGGAGTCCACCACCGTCCCGTCCGAGAACTCCAGGGCCGCGTGGAAGACGCCCTCCTCGACCGTGTGGATCCGCACCCGGGTGAGGGTGCGCCCGAAAGCGGTGGCCACCGACAGCAGCAGGTCGTGCGTCAGCGGCCGGGGCGGTTCGATGCCCTGCACCGCGAAGACGATCGAGGTCGCCTCGTTGGTGCCGATCCAGATCGGCAGGTGCCGCCCGCCCTCCACCTCGCGCAGCACCACGACGGGCTGCGCGGAGGGCACGTCCATCCGCACCCCGGCGATCTCCATCAGGACCTGGTGCACGGCCATGTCAGTGCTCCACCGCGGCGCGCTCCTGGAGCGCGGCGATCTCGGACCTCACGAGCGAGGTGTGGATGGTCAGGCACAGTCCGGAGATCTCCTGGGCGCGCTCGACGGCCCGGGCGCGCGAGGCGGCGTCGCGGCGGGAGCTCAGGGGCGCCACGGCCCGTTCGACCAGGCCGAGCTCGCGGTCCGCCGCCGCCTTGAAGGGGCGCAGGTGCCGCGGCTCGAGGCCGTGCGCCGTGAGGGCGAGGGCCGCACGGGTGATCGCCAGCGCGTGGTCGTCGAAGACGCCGTTCTGCTCCCGGATCAGTCCGTAGCTCACGAGCTCACGCACGAGGGGGATCCCGGCCCCGGTGCGCCCGGCCAGCTCGCGCAGGCTGTACGCGGGCGGTGCGGGGACGATCGGGATGGGGGCGGTCACGGGGTCCGCGGCCTCCGGGACCCGCCGGTCACCGTCGTCCTGCGAGGTCGCGTCGGCGTCGAGCCGCTCCCGGATGACCTTCAGCGGGAGGTAGCGGTCGCGCTGGAGCTCCAGGATGCGGCGCAGCCGCTCGATGTCGGCCCGGGAGAACTTCCGGTAGCCCGAGGCGGTGCGGGCCGGGTGCACCAGGCCCTTGTCCTCGAGGAAGCGCAGCTTCGAGGCGGTGATGCCCGGGTGGTCAGCGCCGAGCTCCTTGAGCACGGCGCTGATGCCCACCCGGGGCTCGTGCTGGACGTCGTCCCGGTGCAGGTCGGTCTCGGCGGGGTCGGCCATGGCTCCCTTCTACTGGTCCGACTGCGTGCGCAGCGAACGGTAGAACGTGAACCGGAACTTCCCGATCTGGACCTCGTCGCCGTTGTCGAGCGTCGCGCTGTCCACCCGGTCCCCGTTGACGTAGGTCCCGTTGAGGGACCCGGAGTCGATGATCTCGAAGGTGTCGCCGCGGCGGACGAACCGCGCGTGCCGGCGGGAGACGGTGACGTCGTCCAGGAAGATCTCCGAGGACGGGTGGCGTCCGGCGGGGACCTCGTCCCGGTCCAGGAGGAAGCGTGAACCGGTGCCTCCGCTGTCGTGGGCGACGAGCAGGGCGCTGCGCGGGGGCAGGGCCGAGACCGCGGCGTTCTCCTCCGGCGAGAGCTTGTGGGAAGCGGCGAGGGAGAGGACCTCGGCCACGATCTGGATCGACGTGGTCTCCGGCTCCCCCTGGGGTGCGTTCGAGCCGTTCTGGGTTCTGGACATCTCTTCCCTCGACTGGTGACGTGTTGGTTGGCGGATCCCGTGGGATCCCGACCCCGCGACCGCCTGTCCCGGGGGTCTCCCGGGAGCGGCCGGAGCCACCCGGTTGCAGTTCCCAGTGTACTGGGTGGGGGCGACGGGACACGGCGGCCGGGACGCGTCCCGGTCGCCGGTCCACCGGGCTCGGCCCGGGGCGGTTCAGCCCAGCTGGGCGGCGTAGCCCTCCGCGTCCAGGAGCCCGGACCGGTAGTCCTCGTCCGCGGGACGGACCTCGAACAGCCAGCCCTCGCCGTAGGGGGCGGTGTTCACGGCCGCGGGCTCGTCCTCGAGCCGGTCGTTGACCGCGGTGACCTCGCCGGAGACCGGGGCGAAGATGTCGCTGACGGACTTGGTGGACTCGATCTCGCCCACGGCGGCGCCGGCCTCGACGGCCTCGCCCACCTCGGGCAGCTGAACGAAGACGACGTCGCCCAGCTCGCTCTGCGCGTGGTCGGTGATGCCGATGCGCACCACGCCGTCGGCTCCGGGGTCCGCGACCCACTCGTGCTCGGCCGTGTAGGACAGGTCGGCGGGGATCTCGCTCATGGGTCGCTCCTGGTCGGACGTGCGCGGTCGGCTCGATTATGGCACAGAGCGCCCGGTGGGCCGGGCACGGCGGCGCGGCGGCTCAACCGCGCTCCCACGCGCGGATCTCCTCGTGCATCTCCCGCTTGCGCGGGGCCCCGGCGAAGGAGGCGTCCACCGCGTTGCGGGCCAGTGCGGCGGCCTGTTCGTCGGTGAGCCCGAGGGCCTCGCGCAGGCCCTGGAAGGCGTCGCCCACGTAGCCGCCGAAGTAGGCGGGGTCGTCCGAGTTGACGGTCACCACGAGCCCGCGCTCGAGCATCTCCAGCACCGGGTGCTCCGCGAGCGTGCGCACCACCCGCAGGCGGACGTTGGACTGCGGGCACACGGTCAGCGGCACCCGCTCGGCGACGAGGCGCTCCACGAGCCGGGGGTCCTGCAGGCACTGGATGCCGTGGTCCACCCGCTCGACGCGCAGCACGTCCAGCGCCTCCCGGACGTACTCGGGACCGGCCTCCTCCCCCGCGTGGGCGACCACGTGCAGCCCGGCGTCCCGGGCCCGGGCGTAGACCTCCTCGAACAGTGCCGGCGGGTGGCCCACCTCGGCCGAGTCGAGGCCGATCCCGTCGATCCGGGCGAGCTGGTCCCCCAGGCCGTCGAACATCGCCAGGGCCTCGGCGGCGGGCCGGTCGCGCAGGAAGCACAGCAGCAGCGTGCTGGTGATGCCGTGCTGCGCGCGGGCGGCGTCCAGGCCGGCGCGGATGCCGTCGACCACCGCCGCCAGGGGCACCCCGCGGGCCGTGTGCGCCTGCGGGTCGAAGAAGACGTCGACGTGGCGCAGCCCCTGGCCGGCCGCCCGCTCGAGGTAGGCCCGGGTGAGGGCCTCGAAGTCCGAGGCCTCGCGCAGCACGGCCATCGTGGCGTAGTAGAGCTCCAGGAAGGAGGACAGGTCCTCGAAGTCGTACTGCCGCCGCAGCTCCTCCACCGAGGCGTACGGCAGCTCCACGCCGTTCCGGGCGGCGAGCTCGAACGCGAGCTCGGGCTCCAGGGTGCCCTCGATGTGCAGGTGCAGCTCCGCCTTCGGCAGGGTGTACAGGTCCTTCATCCTCGACGCTCCTTCGCGTCCCGTCCCACGTCGTCCCGCCACGGACGGCGGGATCCCGAGCAGTGTACCGGTGGTCGCGTCCGGTGCGGGGCCGGCGGGGACGCTCCGCTGCCGGCGCGGACGCTGAGCGGCGCGGGAACCCCGGTTCACCCGCGGCAGGTGAGCCGCCACGGGGCGCGGTGGGGCGGATGACCTCGGCGGGATGCGGTCCTACCGTGAGCTGTGCGGCTGGACCCTGGCCCGGGCCCACGCGCGTTCCGGGGACCGGATGGCCCTCGCGGCCTGCCTGGCCCAGGCCGAGGTCCTCGACGAGGTCTGGCCGACTTCGCCGAGGCGTACGCGGACCGCAACGCCGAGGACCACCGCCTCTTCCGCGCCGCGCTCGAGGCCGGGGACCCGGCGCCGGGACCCGCACGGCCGTCCCGCGCCGCGGCCCCTGGCGGGCCGCCCGCGTGACGCTCCCCGCCGTTGCCCGTGCGCTCCGGGCGGACCCCGGCCGGCCCACCCCGGTCCCGCTCCTCCGCACCGGCCGGCTGCCGCGACGGCCCCGGCCACGGGCCGGACCGCCCGGACGCGGAGGACACAGTACCGGCCTCCCTGCCGCGCGGGTAGCCTCGATGCATGAGGACCGCACCGCCCCGGGGGCTGGTGGGCGCTTCCGGAGTCCTGTCGGCCACCCGGTCCCGCGTCCCCCGGCTGCCCGCCGGGCTCGTGCGCCGTCCCCGCCTGGAGCGGCTGCTCGACGACGGCGTCGCGGCCGGCACGGTGGTCGTGTCCGGTCCGGCGGGCTCGGGCAAGACGCTCCTGCTGGCCTCGTGGGCCGCGGGACGCCGACCGCCGGTCGCGTGGCTGTCGGTCGAGCCGTCCGACGCGGACCCGCACCAGTTCTGGGCCCGGGTGCTCGCCTCGCTGCAGGCCGTGGACGACGTGCCGCCGGCCAGCCTGCTGGCGACCCTGCATCCGCCCTTCGCGCACGATCCGCGCTTCGTCTCCGTCCTGGTCGAGGCCTGCACGGCGCTGCCGGGGCCGCGGGTGCTGGTGCTCGACGACGCGCACCTGGTCGACGGCACCCCCGCCGAGCGGTCCCTCGCCGGGGTGGTCCGCCGCGGCCTCGGCGGACTGCGCCTGGTCGTGGCGACGCGGACCGTCCCGGGGCTGCCCCTGCAGCGGCTGCGCCTCGAGGGGCGGCTCACGGAGCTGCGCGCGGGCGACCTGCAGTTCGACGCCGCGGAGGCCGCGCAGCTGCTCCGGGCCCACGGCGTGGTGCTGCCACCGGCCCAGCTGGCCACACTCCTGGAGAAGACCGAGGGGTGGGCGGCCGGGCTGCGACTCGCGGCCCTGTCCCTGCAGAGCGCGGGAGACGTGGGCGCCGTCGTCGAGCAGCTCGCCGGCGACCAGCGGGCCGTGGCCGACTACTTCGTACAGGAGGTCCTGGACGGCCAGGACCCGGAGCTGACCGGGTTCCTGCTGGACACCTGTGTGGTCCACCGGATCTCGGGGGACCTGGCCGACGCCCTCACCGGTCGCTCGGACGGCCGCCTGCTGCTGGGCCGGCTGGCGCGGGCGAACCTGTTCGTCGTGGCCCTCGACGACCGGAACGAGTGGTATCGCTACCACCAGCTCTTCGGGGACCTGCTGCGCCACCGGCTCCGGGCCCAGGCCCCCGGGCGCCGCCGGGAGCTGCACCGGCGGGCCGCGGCCTGGTTCGCGGCGCGCGGGGAGCTGCTGGAGGCCGCCCGGCACCTGCGGGCCGCCGAGGACTGGACCGTGCTCGCACGCTTCGTGCTGCGGGCCGCCGGCGCGGAGATGCTCGGCACGGAGCGCGCCGCGCTCGTCGCCCTTCTCGCGGACGTGCCCGTCGACCTCGTCACCCGGCACGCCGAGGTGGCGGCGGCGACGACGGTGGCCAGCTACGCCGAGTACGACGCCGGGGGCCTCGCCTCCCGCATCGCGCGCGCACGGACGCTGCTGCCCGGTCTCCCCGCGCGCGACGCCCAGCTGACGGAGGCGGTCCTCACCACCCTGGAGGCGCTGCTCGCCTGGATGCGCGCGGACGCCGCCGCGCAGGTGCGGTCCTCGGAGCAGGCGCTCCGGCGGCTGGAGGACGTCCTGCCCGAGGAGATGCCGGCCGTTCCCGTCTACCGCATCGCCGCGACCACCGTGCAGGCGATGGGCAGGCTGTGGTCCGGGGAGCTGGGCGAGGCCGAGACGGCGCTGCGGCGCACGGTCACGGCGGTCTCGGCCCGCCAGGCGATGACCCCGGTGCTGGCCCTGCACCTGCACGGGAACCTGGCCGTGCTCGAGGCGATGGGCGGACGGCTGCACGAGGCCCGCCGGGACGTGGACATCGCCCTGGCCGTGGCGGAGGAGTCCGGCTGGACGTTCCTGCCGCAGGCCGCCACGGCCTACGTGGCCGAGTCGCTGATCCGGCTGCTCGAGGTCGACACCGAGGCCTGCGCCGCCGCGCTCGCGCGGGGGCGCGCGTGCGTGGGGGACCTGCGGGACCGCTACGCGGAGACGGGCCTGTCCCTGGTCGGCGCCCGCCTGGAGGTCTCGCGGGGGGACCTCCGGGCGGCGCGCGCCGCCCTGGCGCAGCTGCGCCGGCGCACGGCCGGCTGGGCCATGCCCCGCTTCCTGGAGCAGTGGTGCACGCTCGTGGAGGCGGAGGTGCTCCTGGCGGAGGGGCGCCCGGAGGAGGTCGCGCGGCTGCTCGCCGCCGCCCGGACCGCGGCCACGGGGGGCGAGCGCCCCCACGCCCACCGCCTGGTGCTGCTCGCCCGCTCCCGTCTGCTGGCGGGCCGGCCGCAGGAGTGCCTGCAGGTGCTGCGGCCGCTGCTCGAGGAGCCTCCGGAGGACCGCGGCCCGGCCACCGACCTCTGGGTGCTCGCCGCCCTGGCCCACGACCGGCTGCGCGAGGACGCGCCGGCGCAGGCGGCGCTGGACCGGGCCCTGGCCGTGGCAGCCCCAGAGGCCATCGCCCGTCCCTTCCTCGTGGCCGGGGACGGCACGCTGCGCCTGCTGCAGCGGTACGGTCGCGCGCATCCCGACCACGACGGGTTCGCCGCCCACCTGGTCGAGCGCCTCGGCGGAGCCGCGCGCCCCGCGGCTCCCCCCGCGCCGGCCGAGCCGCTGACCAACCGGGAGCGAAGCGTCCTGCAGCTGCTGCCGACGATGATGAGCAACTCCGAGATCGCCGGGGAGCTCTACCTCTCGGTGAACACCGTCAAGGTCCACCTGAAGTCCCTGTACCGCAAGCTCGGGGTCGGCACCCGGCGCCAGGCCGTGCTGCGGGCCGCGGAGCTGGGCCTGCTGGGCGGGTCGCCTCCGGCCCCACGATCACCCGCCCGGGGTGATCCCGCAGCACCCGGCCCGGCCTGAGCCTGGACCCGGGCCCGGAGACGCCGCGGCCACGTGGACCGAGGAGAACCCGATGACCTTCTGGGACGTCTTTGTACTGTTGCTGATCTGGGTGCCGCTGTTCCTGGTGTGGGGCATGGCGTTGCACGACATCTTCCGGCGCGACGGCATCCGGGGCGCCATGAAGGCGGTGTGGACCCTGGTGGTCATCTTCCTGCCGTTCCTGGGCACCCTGATCTACCTCGTCGTCCGGCCGGCCGGGGCCACGGAGCAGGAGCGCCAGGCGATCGACACGGCCAGCCGGCAGTTCGTGGCCCGGTACGCGCCCACCGACAACGCCCAGCAGCTCGCCCTGCTGACCGATCTGCGCGACCGCGGCGCGCTCACCGCCCAGGAGTTCGAGGCCGAGAAGACCCGGGTCCTGGCGCAGGCCGCACCCGGGCGCGCCCCGGC
>NZ_LDNX01000131.1:0-29364 GCF_001027955.1 Kocuria sp. SM24M-10
CTCGAGCACCTGCACCGGTCCGGGCCCGGCGGCGTCGTCGGTGCCGTACCAGTAGCCGGAGGAGGTGGGTCGGTGTGCGCGCATGCGGACAGTGTAGAGGAACGAGAATGTACCCGAGCTGGTAACTAGACAAACTAATGAATCTGCGATGGGATGGGGAACGTCCCTTTCCCGCCGGGAACCGGACGCAGCATCCCGCAGCCGACGTGAGGACGGGCGAGCGATGGACCAGCACGCGCAGCACCGTCCCGCGGCCGAGCCGCCCGGCCCCGCGCCGAGCCGTGACGGTGCCGTGCCCGCGGCCCCGGTCCACTGCGGGGACCCCATGCCGGTGCACCTGCTCGACTTCGCGGACGTGGACGACCGCCTCAACACCGCCGTGGCCCGGGCCGCCCTCGCCGGGCGCCGGCTGCACGCCTGCGCCTGCGGCGCCCTGCGAGAGGCGCCGGTGGCCTCCGGCGCCGAGGCGCGCATCGTGCCCGACGACGACGCCGTGCTGTTCCGGCCGTTCTTCACCCGGCGAGTGCTGGCCGCGGCCGGCCGGGTCGAGGCCGCGGAGTGGTCCCTCGACCAGCAGCTGGCGCAGTTCCGCACCCTCGACCTCGACGGTGCGGGTGGTCCCGCCGCCGTCCTCCGGGCGTTCGGCGCGGCGGTGCGGGCCGAACGGCGGCGGCTGGACCGGGCCCTCGGCGAGCTCCGGGCCGAACTGCGCCTGGCGGCCCGGCACGGGGTGCCCCTGGCCAGGCTCGCCCGCGAGGCGTCGCTGTCGGAGCAGGACCTGGCGGTCGTGCTCGCCCTCGAATCCCCTGAGGGCGTGGGTGCTGCCCGCACGGCACCGCCGGCGGACGCCCACGGTGTGGCCGCGGCGGCCGCCACGGTGCCCGGCCGCCGAAGGGAACTCGCCGGCACCTCCGTGCTGCCGGCGCCCGTGCCCGCCTCCGTGCCGGTGGGTTCCCGGTGCCGCCGCCGGGGCCGGGTCGTCGGCGTGCTCGCCGCGGCCGGCTGATCCGGCCCCGGCCGTCCCGCCCGCCGGCTGTCCCGCTCCTCCGGTCCTACGCCTCGGTCAGGGCGTCGGGCTTGTGCGCCGCGCGGGCGCCGGAGCTCTCGGACTCGACGATGTAGCGGGGGTCGTCCGAGCTCGCCCGGAACGTGTGCCCGTCCAGTTCGAAGTCCTCCGTCTTCTTCTCGACCACGGTGCCCTCTGTCGTGCCCTGAGGGGTGTTCCAGGTGACCTTCGTGCCCTTCGTCAGGCTCATGCGTGCTCCTCTCCTCATGCGTCGCCGGGTGTGCCCGGCGACGCTCAGTCCTTCAGCGGGTCGTGGCCCCAGTTCATCAGGGAGTAGCGCCACCGGGTCTCGGTGACGTCCCCGTCGGGCCGCTGGGCCAGGTGGCGGTGGACGTAGCCGACGACCTTGCGCATGTGCTCCTGGTCGGAGTCGGTGCGCTCCCCCTTCTTCTTCTGCAGGATCTCCACGATGTGCCGTCCGGAGCGGTGGCCCACCGACTCGCCGCCGTCGTCCTGGCCCACCGACTGCGACTCGTCGGTCTCCAGCCAGTCCGAGAGCTGCTTGGCCGTCATGTTCACGGCCTCGTCGAAGTCCTGGCCGACGGTGTCGTCGCTGTCGCTCATGCCGCGCTCCTCGTCCTCGTCCACGGCCGGCCGCGTCCGGGCCGGTCCCGCGCCCGGGAGCCCGGGCGCGATCCTCAGCCTACGGAGCAATTCCCGTCCCGACGAGCCCCCCGCGGCGATGTCGACGGGCGGGGTTCAGCGTGCCGGGGCCGTCGTCTCGAGGACGGCGGAGTCCGTGCGCCGGTCGGACGGCCGGTCGGCGGTGACCACCAGGTTGCCCTCGGCGAGCGCCTCGGGCTCCACGTCCTGCTCGATCGAGGTGGCCAGCGGCTTCTCGGTGACGAAGCTCAGCAGGGCGGCCGCCAGCAGGCCCAGGGGCACGATCCACAGGTAGATGGGGGTCAGGGCGTCGTTGTAGGAGGCCACGATCGGGTTCCGCAGCGCGTCCGGCAGGGAGGCGACCAGGGCGGGGGTGAGCGAGTTGGCCCCGCCGGCGCCGCCCTCCAGCGCGGCGGCCGGGAGGCGTTCGGTCAGCTGGTCGGCCAGCCGGCCCGCGAAGACGCTGCCGACCACGCCGGAGCCGAGGGTCGCGCCGATCTGGCGGAAGAAGTTGTTCGCCGCGGTGGCCGTGCCGACCTGCCGCAGCGGGAAGGTGTTCTGCACGATGAGCACCAACACCTGCATGGACAGGCCCAGGCCCAGGCCCAGGACCGCGATGTAGAGGCACACGTGCCACACCCCCTGCTCGGGGGTCAGCGTGGAGAGCAGGCCCATGGCCACGGCCACGACCACGCTGCCGGCCACCGGCAGCCACTTGTAGCGCCCGGTGCGGCTCACCGCCCGCCCGGCGAGCACCGAGGTGACGAGCAGGGTGCCCATCATCGGGACCATCAGCAGCCCGGAGGCGGTCGCGTCCACGCCGAAGACCATCTGCAGGTAGGTCGGCAGGTAGCCGATGGCGCCGAACATCCCCACGCCGGTGAGCAGCCCGGCCACGGTGGTGAGCACGAAGTTGCGCTCGCCGAACAGGTGCATCGGGATGATCGGCTCGGCGGTGCGCCGCTCCACGGCCACGAACGCGGCCCCGGCCGTGAGCGTGCCGGCGATCAGGCCGAGGATCACGGGGTCGGTCCAGGCGTACTTGCCGCCGCCCCAGGTGGCGAACAGGACCAGGCAGGTCGTGGCCACGGCCAGCAGCACCATCCCGCCGATGTCCAGGCGCGGCCGCCCGGCGTGCCGGGGCAGCTTGAGGAAGAGCACGGCGCCGGCCAGGGCGAGCAGGCCGAGCGGGATGTTGATCCAGAAGGCCCAGCGCCAGCCCGGACCCTCGGTGAACCAGCCGCCCAGCAGCGGTCCGGCCACCGAGGACACGGCGAACACGCCGCCCATGACGCCCATGTACTTCCCGCGCTCCCGGGCGGGGACCACGTCGGCGATGGCGGCCTGGGAGAGGATGATCAGCCCGCCGCCGCCCAGGCCCTGGATCGCGCGGGCGGCGATGAGGACCTCGATGGTCCCGGCGAGCGCCCCGACCACGGACCCGGCCATGAAGACCAGGATCGCGCCGAGCAGCAGGGGCTTGCGGCCCATGAGGTCACCGAGCTTGCCGTAGACCGGCATCATGATCGTCGAGGCCAGGATGTAGGCGGTGATCACCCACAGCATCTCGTCGACCCCGTTGAGCTCGCCGACGATCGTGGGCAGCGCCGTGCTGAGCACGGTCTGGTTCAGCGCGGCCAGCAGCATCGAGAGCATCAGGCCCACGAAGAGCAGCCCGAGGTGCTGGGTGCCGCGGGCCGGTTCGGCCCGGTGGGCGGGAGTGCGGGTCATGAGAGCTTCTCCTGGAGACGGTGGAAGAGGGTGAGCGCCGAGTCGTGGTCCTCGGCCGGCAGGCCGTGGGCGGGGGAGTAGCTCTCGGCGGTGATGGCGAAGCGCAGCGGCACGCCCCCGAGGATGACGAGCATCCGGGCGACGTCGTCCACGGGGTGCTCCCCGATCCCGGCCGACCACTGCGGGTCGCGGGCCAGCAGCTCGGCGAGCGTGCGGCGCACCAGGTCCTCGGCCTCGAGGGTCAGCTCGTGCCGGCGGCGGCCCAGGCCCGGGTGGTCCTGCAGCAGCCTGCGGCGCCGCTCCGCGTCCGGGCCGGCATAGGCGCTGCGGGTCACGGCCAGCAGCAGCCGCGAGACCTGGCCCAGCAGGTCGTGCTCGAGGGAGAAGCCCTCCAGCAGCTGCGGGTCCAGCGCGGGGGCGCGCATGCCCAGGACCGCGTCCTCCTTGGCCGGGAAGTAGTTGAAGAAGGTGCGCGGGGAGACGCCGGCCGCGGCGGCGATGGCCTCGACCGTGGCGCCCTCCACCCCGTGCTCGAGCGCGAGGCCGGCGGCCGCCTCGTGGATGGCGGACCAGGTCTCGGCCTTCTTGCGGGCGCGCAGGGAGGGGGGGACGGTGTCGTTCACATCGGTATTTTTGCACTTCTGCACCTTTTGCACAACTGCAACAATTTGGTGGAGCGCAGGCCCGGCCGGGAATAGGGCGGGCGCGCCCCGGCCTGTACCCAGAACGCACCGCGCCGGATCCCGGCGGACGGCAGGACAGATCAGACCACGGAACGGAGCTCCGCATGACCACCATCCCGCGCACCGACCTCGACGTCTTCCCGCTCAACCTCGGTGGCAACACCTTCGGCTGGACCTCCGACCGGAGCACCTCCTTCGCGGTGCTCGACGCCTTCACGGAGGCCGGTGGCAACTTCGTCGACACGGCGGACGTCTACTCCGTGTGGGGCGAGGGGCACACCGGCGGGGAGTCCGAGACCGTCCTGGGGGAGTGGCTGGCCGCCCGCGGCGTCCGCGACGACGTCGTGGTGGCCACCAAGGTGGGCTCCCTGCCGCAGCGCGCCGGCCTGGGCCGGGACAACGTGGTGGCGGCCCTCGAGGAGTCCCTGCGACGGCTCGGCACCGACCGGATCGACCTCTACTACGCCCACCGGGACGACGAGTCGGTGCCCGTCGCCGAGCAGGCGGCCACCTTCGACGAGCTCGTCCGCTCCGGGAAGGTCCGGGCGGTGGGACTGTCCAACTACAGCCCGCAGCGGCTGCGGGAGTGGTTCGAGACCGCCGAGCGCGAGCACCTCACCGTGCCGGTGGCGATCCAGCCCGAGTACAACCTGGTGGGCCGCCGCTCCTACGAGCAGGACCTCGCCCCGCTGGCCCGGGAGTTCGGGGTGGCGGTCTTCCCCTACTTCGGCCTCGCCTCGGGCTTCCTCACCGGCAAGTACCGCACGGCCGCCGACCTCGAGGGCCGGGCCCGCGGCGGCGCCGCGGGGGCGCACCTGAACGACCAGGGCCTCGCCGTCGTCGACGCCCTGGTGGACGTGGCCGAGGCGCGCGGGGCCGAGCCGACGACGGTGGCGCTCGCCTGGCTGCTGGCCAAGGGCGTGACCGCCCCCATCGCCTCGGCCTCCCGGCCCGACCAGGTGCCGGCGCTCATGGCCGCCCCCGGCCTGGCGCTCTCCGCCGAGGAGGTCGAGGCCCTGGATCGGGCCTCGCAGCCGTTCGCCTGACTCCGCCAGACCCGTCGGGCCCGCGGGCCGGCCCCGCCCGGCCGGTCCGCGGGTTCCGGCCCGCCACGGGAACAGGACCCCAGAGGAAGGACCGCATGACCACCTCCACCTTCACGTTCACCCCGCCCTGCGGTCCCGTCCACGCCAGGGCCGACGGCGCCGTGGTCCGGGCCGGCGGCATCCCCTACGCCACCGCCGACCGCTTCGCCGCTCCCGTCCCCGCCCCGGACCGGGACGAGCCGTTCCCGGCCACGGGCCCGGCCCCCGCCTGCCCCCAGGTCCGCTCGCCCTTCCTCGCCTCGGTGCTGGGGGACGCGCTCGGCGACCTGCCGCAGGACGAGGCCTGCCAGCGGCTCTCGGTCACCCTGCCCCGCGACGCGCGGGCCGGCGAGGGCCTGCCCGTGCTGGTATGGATCCACGGCGGCTCCTACACCACCGGGGCCGGTGACGCCCCGATCATGGACCCGAAGCCGCTGGTGGCCGAGCAGCGCGTGGTGGTCGTGACGGTCACCTACCGGCTCGGCCTGTTCGGCTACCTGGGCTCCGGGCACGCCCGCCCGGCCAACCTCGGGCTGCTCGACCAGCTCCAGGCGCTGCGGTGGGTGCGGCGCAACATCGCCGCCTTCGGCGGCGACCCGGACAACGTGACCGCCTTCGGCCAGTCCGCCGGCGGTGACGCCGTGGCCCACCTCATGGCCGTCCCCGGCGCGGAGGCGCTGTTCCGCCGCGCCGTCATCCAGAGCCCGCCGCTGGGCATCGCCCGCGGCCGGGAGCGGATGAACGCCGCCATGGCCGCTGCGGCGGAGGTCGTGACGGCCGGGATGCCCGCCGCCGACGTGGTCGCCGCCCAGGCGGAGGTGGAGCGGCACGCGGCGCCCTTCGGGCTGCTGGGGGCGATGCCCTTCGGCACCCAGTACGGCCACCACCCGCTGCCCGCCGAGGAGGAGATCGACGCGGCCTGGGACCGGGCGGCCCCGCACATCGACGTCCTCATCGGCCACACCACCGAGGAGGCGCGGCTCTACCTGCCCACGGTGCCGGCCCTGCAGCGGTGGACCCGCGTGCCGCTGCTGGGGCCGGTGCTGCGCCGGGCCGTGGTCGGCTGGGCGACCCGGTCCGTCTACTCCCGGGCGATCCGCCGCTTCGCCCGCCGGCACGTGCGCGCCGGCGGGACGGCCCACCGCTACGTGATCTCCTGGGCGGCCCCGGGCAACCCGTACGGGGCGGCCCACACGGTCGACCTGCCCCTGCTCTTCGGCGACGAGCCGACCTGGGCGGGCACCGGACTGGTCGCCGGCGCCGCGTGGGAGGACATCGATGCCGCCGCCCGGCAGGTGCGCAGGCTGTGGGCCGACTTCGCCCGTGGTCAGCCCCTCGGCGACGCCGGCCGCATCCCCGGCGTCCTGCGCCACCGCCGCGTCCGGGCCCCGTTCCGCGTGGGGCCTATGCGGCGACGCCCACCTGGATGAGGGTGTTCCAGGGGTCCTCGAAGCGCAGCACGGCGCCGTCGTGCCGGGTGGGGACCCGGTGGTCGGTCAGCCGGGCCTGCAGGGCGGCGACGTCCTCGGCCGTGGGCAGGTCGATGTTGACCTGCCCCAGGCCCAGGGAGGCCGCCCGCGGGCCCGCCCCGGCGCTGTGCCAGGTGTTGAGCCCGATGTGGTGGTGGTACCCACCGGCGGCGATGAACAGGGCCGAGCCGATGTCGCTCATCACCTCGAAGCCCAGCACGTCCACGTAGAACCGCCGGCCCTGTGGGATGTCACCGACCTGCAGGTGCACGTGGCCGAGGGTGGCCGGCGGCGCCGCCGGCCGCGCACCGGCCGGCTCGCGCAGGTGCTCGCCCAGGAACGAGGTGGGGTCCAGCGGGTTGGACGCCAGTGTCAGCAGCCCGTTGGCCTCCCGCCGCCAGGTGTCCCGGGGGCGGTCGGTGTAGAGCTCCACGCCGTTGCCCTCGGGGTCGTCGAAGTAGAACGCCTGGCTGTAGAGGTGGTCGGCGCTGCCGGTGAAGGAGCGCGGCGCCACGGCGGCGACCGAGGCCAGGGCGGCCGCCAGGGCCGGCTCGTCCTCGAACAGCACCGCGGTGTGGAACAGCCCCGCCTGGCCGCGGCGGGCCGGCGGCAGCTCCCGGACCTGCCGCAGGCGCAGCACGGTCCGGCCGTCACGACCCAGCACGGCCGTGTCCCCGGCGTGGGCGAGGACCTCGAGGGTCACGGCGTCCGTGTAGTAGGCGAGCATCGTGTCCAGATCGGCCACGAGCAGCTCCACGGCGCCCATCCGGGTCCCGGCGGACAGCAGGTCGTCGGCCGGGCGCGGCGTGAGGCTCCGGGGGTCGGGGTTCTGGGGAAAGATCGGCATCTCGGGCTTCTCCGTCGGCATCGGCACCACAAAGGTTGATATGTCCCCAAGGATACCCCGGAAAATATTTCCCGTGCAAGTATCTTGGGGGCATCCGTCACCTCGGGGCCGGGCGCGAGGCCGTCCCGGTCAGAGCACGAAGATCAGCGCCACGATCACCGCCACGATCGCCAGGAGGACCAGGCCCCAGGCCTTGAGGTTGTCGGAGTCGTCCTCCTCGGGATCGTGGGCCGGGCGCGGCGGCCATCCGCCGGCCGCCGGGCCGCCGGTCCCCGCCAGGGGGCCGCCCGCGCCCGGACCGGGGAACGGCCCGCCCTGGGACTGGCCCGGGAACGGCTCCCCGGGAGCCCCGGGCCGGCCGACCTGCCCGGGCGGCGGCGGAGCGGGCGTGGACGGGCTGACGCCCCACTGCGGAGCCTGCGGGGCGTCCGCGATCGAGGGGTTCGACGGCGGCGGCCCGGCCGGACCGTCCCCGGGTGCCCGCGGCGCCGGGGCTGCCGGCGGTGGAGGAGCGGCCGGGGGAGCGGCGGGCGGCAGCGTCTCGCCGGAGAGCACCGGCCCGTCCTCGCGGTGGCCCTTCTCGGCCTCCGTCAGCAGGGTCACGAACCGCTCCAGCGACTCCGAGCCGTCGTACTCACGGGCCAGGAAGCGCTCGGCGCGGCGGCGCACCACCCGGTAGACGCGCCCGTCGTCGGGGATCGAGAGGTCCCGGGCGGCCTGCGCCACGATCAGCGGGGGCTGCTCGGGCAGCGGGTTCGTGCCCCACTCCAGCAGCCCGGTGAGCAGGGGCCGCTCCAGCACCGAGGCCATGGCCGCCCGGGCGCCGGGCACGCGGGTGAACTCCAGCAGCCCGCTCGGCGGCGCGGAGGGACAGCCCGGGACGTCACCGGGCAGCCGGGCCGCCCGCTCGAGCCAGAACGTGTCGCCGAAGAGGGTGGCCAGCAGCACGGCCGCCGCGAGCCGGTCCTCGCCCGGGGCGGCGTCCTCCGGGGCGCCCTCCTCCCAGTGGGTGCCCAGCGCTCGCCGGGCGGGCTCGCCGGCCAGCCGGACGCGCAGCTGCACGTCCTCCGGGCCGCGGGCGGTCTGCGCGGGATGCTCCACCGCGTGCCGCACCTGCGGGTCGAGCTCGGGGTCCATGGGCCACTCCTCCGTCGTCGTCCGTGAGGTCCATGCTCTCAGACGGTGCTGTGCGGCGGCGGGGAGCCGGTGGGGAGTTGTGGCCGTCGTGCCCTTCGGGACGTCCCCGCCCGGGGGGCCGGGCAGGAGACGTGCCGAGCAGGGAGGGTGCCGGGCGGGGAAGGGGTCAGGCGGGGAGCAGGCTGCGCAGCTGTCCGGCCGCCAGACGCGGGTCCGGGGCCTCGGTGACCGCCCGGACCACCACGGCGCCGCGCGCCCCGGCGGCCAGCACCTCGGGGAGGCGCTGCTCGTCGATGCCGCCGATGGCGAACCAGGGCACGGGCGCGGCCGCCTGGTCGGCGTCCAGCCGGGCCTCGGTCAGTGCGGCGACCTCCCGCACGAAGTCAAGGCCGGTGGCGGACCGGCCCGGCTTGGTGGGGGTCTCCCACACGGGCCCGGTGCAGAAGTAGTCCACGTCCGGGTCGGCCAGCGCGGCCCGGGCCTGGCCGAGGTCGTGGGTGGAGCGTCCGATCAGCACGTCGGGGCCCAGCAGCTGCCGGGCCTGGGCGGGGGTGAGGTCGTGCTGGCCGGCGTGGAAGACGTCGGCGCCCACGAGCGCGGCGAGGTCGGCGCGGTCGTTGACGGCGACCAGCGTGTCGTACTCGGCGGCGACCCGGCCCAGCAGGCGCAGCGCGGCGATCTCCTCGTCGGTGTCGATGCTCCTGTCCCGGAGCTGGACGATGTCCGTCCCGCCGGCGCAGACGGCGTGCAGGAACTCCTCGAGGTCGCCCTGTGCGCGGCGGGCGTCGGTGCACACGTACAGCCGGGCGGCGAAGAGCCGGTCCGTGCGCGTCATGCGCAGCTCGGAGGCGGCGGGGGCAGCGGTGTCCTGGGTATGCTGGGTCACACGCTGAATGATAGGTCAGCGGTTCTGCGGGAGCCCCACGGGGGCTGAGAGGGCGTCCGGCGCCGACCGCCACACCTGATGCGGGTCATGCCGCCGTAGGAAAGGACGATGCCGGTGACATCCGCGCCCTCCGTTCCGATGCCCGCCGCCCAGCACGTGCGGGCCGACGTCGCCGTGGTCGGGGCCGGGGTGGTCGGCCTGGCCACGGCCTGGGAGCTGCGCCGCCGCGGCCGCTCGGTGGCCGTGGTGGATCCCGAGCCCGGCGCCGGGGCCAGCCGGGCGGCAGCTGGGATGCTCGCCCCGGTGAGCGAGGTCCAGTACCAGCAGGAGCCGCTCTATCCTTTGATGCTCGCCTCGGCCGGCGCCTACCCGGCGTTCGTGGCCGCCGTGGAGGAGACCGCCGGCGGCTCGGTGGGCTACCGCGCCACCGAGACGCTCGTGTGCGGCGTCGACGCCGCCGACCGGCAGGCCCTGGCGGACCTGCGCGAGCTCCAGCGGCGCCACGGCCTGGCCGTGGAGCCGCTTGCGCTGCGCGCGGCCCGGGCCCTGGAGCCGGCCCTGAGCCCGCGGCTGTCCGCCGTGCACCGCATTCCCGACGACCACCAGGTGGACCCGCGCCGGCTCGTGGCCGGGCTGCTCGCCGCCCTCGTCGCCCCCGAGATCCCCGCACCGTCCGGGCCCCGCGGAACGGACGGCGCCGACGGCGGGCCCGCCCGCCTGGTGCACGACCGCGCCGCGGGGCTGCGCCACGGCCCCGACGGCGCGGTGACGGGTCTGCGCCTGGCCGGCGGCGGGATGGTCTCGGCGGCGGAGACGGTCCTCGCCCCCGGCACGGGTCTCAGCGACCTGGAGGGCCTGCCCGGGTCCTGGCGGCCGCCGCTGCGCCCGGTGCACGGGGACATCCTCCGCGCCCGCCCGCCCGCCGGGGCGCCCGCCCTGCTCGAGCGCACCGTCCGCGGTGTGGTCCACGGCGTGCCCGTCTACCTGGTGCCCCGCGACGACGGGACGGTGGTGATCGGGGCGACCTCCCGCGAGGACGACCTCGACGGGATCAGTGCCGGGGGCGTGTTCCGGCTGCTGCGCGACGCCCAGGCCGTGGTCCCCGGCGTCGCCGACCTCGAGCTGGTCGAGGCCATGGCCCGCGCCCGGCCCGGCACTCCGGACGACATCCCGTACCTGGGCCGCGTCCGCGGCTCCGGGAGAGACCCGGTGGCCGGTCTCGTGGTCTCCACCGGCTACTTCCGCCACGGCGTCCTGCTCGCCCCGCTGGCCGCCCGCCTCGCCGCGGAGCTGGTGCTCGGGCGGTCCGGCACGGATCCGGGCCCCGACGCCGAACACCTGGCCAGCACCGACCCGCACCGCTTCGACCGCCCGGTCGAGGCGCCCTCCGTGGACCTCGCGACCGGGTCCCGCACCCCGAACAGGAGCACCCGATGACCGCCATCACCCTCAACGGCCGCCCGCACGTCGTCGGCGGGGACACCACCGTGGTGGACCTCGTGGCCGAGACCGTCGGGCGGCCCCTGGGCCCCGACGGCGCCCCGCTGGACGGCCGCCGGCTGGGCGTGGCGGTGGCGGTGGACGCCGCCGTGGTCCCGCGCAGCCGCTGGGGCCGGACCCCCGTGGCCGAGGGACAGGCCGTCGAGATCATCACCGCCGTCCAGGGAGGCTGACATGACCCGCCCCGCACCCCACCCCGCATCCCACCTCGCGCCCACCGTGGACCCGATCGTGCTCGACGGCACCGAGCTGTCCTCCCGGCTGATCATGGGCACCGGCGGGCTCAGCTCGCTGCACACCCTGGAGCAGGCCCTGCTCGCCTCCGGCACCGCGCTGACCACCGTGGCGCTGCGCCGCTACGCCCCCGGCCACGGCGACTCGCTGTTCGCGATGCTCGAGCGCAACGGCATCCGGATCCTGCCCAACACCGCCGGCTGCTACACCGCCCGGGACGCCCTGCTCACCGCCGAGCTCGGCCGCGAGGCCCTGGAGACCGACTGGGTCAAGCTGGAGGTCATCGCCGACGAGGACACCCTGCTGCCCGACGTGGTGGAGCTGCTCGACGCCACCGAGCAGCTCGTGGCCCGCGGCTTCCGGGTCTTCGCCTACACCTCCGACGACCCGGCCGTGGCCCGCCGTCTGGAGGACCTCGGCGCGGCCGCCGTGATGCCCCTGGGCGCGCCGATCGGCACCGGGCTGGGGATCCTCAACCCGCACAACATCGAGCTCATCGCCTCCCGGGCCTCGGTGCCCGTGGTCCTCGACGCCGGCATCGGCACCGCCTCCGAGGCCGCGCTCGCCATGGAGCTGGGCTGCGACGCCGTGCTGCTGGCCAGCGCCGTGACCCGGGCCCAGGACCCGGTGGCCATGGCCACCGCGATGCGCCACGCCGTGGCCGCCGGGCGGCTGGCCGCCCGCGCCGGCCGGATCCCGGCCCGCCGGCACGCCCAGGCGTCCTCGCCGATGGCCGGGCGGATCGACACGGACGCGTCCGACGCCGGTGCGTCCGCCGGTCCGGCGGACGTCCCGCGCGGGGACTGGGCGCCCGTGGGGGAGCGCCCGTGAGCGCGCTGCCCCCGCTCGTGGAGCCCGGCCCCGAACTGACCCGTGCGGAGCTCGAGCGCTACGCCCGGCACCTGACCCTGCCCGGGATCGGCCCGCTCGGCCAGCGCCGGCTCGGCAGCGCCCGGGTGCTCGTGGTCGGCGCGGGCGGACTGGGCGCCCCGGCCCTGCAGTACCTCGCCGCGGCCGGCGTGGGAACGCTGGGGATCGTCGACGACGACGTCGTGGCGGTCTCCAACCTGCAGCGCCAGGTGGTGCACCGCACCGCCGACGTCGGCCGGCCCAAGGCGGAGTCCGCCGCGGAGGCCGTGACCGCCCTGAACCCGCTCGTGCGGGTCCGCACCCATCCCTGCCGGCTCACGGCGGACAACGCCGTGCGGATCCTCGGGCAGTACGACCTCGTCCTCGACGGCGCGGACAACTTCGCGACCCGCTACGTGGTCAGCGACGCCGCCGCCCTGACCGGGATCCCCTGCGTGTGGGGCTCCATCCTGCGCTTCGAGGGGCAGGTCAGCGTCTTCTGGGCCGGCCACGGGCCCACCTACCGGGACCTCTACCCCGAGGCGCCGCCGGACGGGGAGGTGCCCAGCTGCGCCGAGGGCGGGGTCTTCGGCATGCTCCCCGCCACCGTGGGCGCGGTGATGGTCACGGAGGCGGTCAAGCTGATCACCGGCACCGGCGAGCCCCTGCTCGGGCGGGTGCTGCTGCACGACGCCCTGGCGATGACCTGGCGCGAGATGGGCCTGGACCCGGACCCGGACGCCGCCCCGGTCACCGCCGTCGCCGAGCCCGTGGCCGTCCGTCCGCCGGCCGGCGGCGCGGAGCCCGCCGAGACGGTCGCGGCGGGCGAGCTGGCCCGGCTGCTGGAGCGGCGGGCGCGCGGAGAGACGGCCTTCGTGCTGGTCGACGTGCGGGAGGACTGGGAACGGCAGCTCCTGGCGATCCCCGGCGCCGTGGCCGTGCCGCTCCAGGAGCTGCTGGACCGGGGGCCGGACGCCCTGCCGCCGGAGGCGCGCGGCGCGGACCTCGTGCTGCACTGCAAGGCCGGCGCCCGCTCGGCGACCGCCCTGGCCGCGCTGCGCCCGTTCTACGCCGGGCGGGAGGAGCGGATCCGCCACCTCGAGGGCGGGGTGCTCGCCTGGGCGGAGCAGGTGGAGCCGGGCCGGCCGCGATACTGAGCGGGTGCGCGGCGCTCCCCTCCTCCGGCCGGGCGGGGTCCCGCGGCGGATTCCTACACCACCCGGGACGACATGACCGTCTGTGACGTCAGCATGACATCCGACGACATGCGGCCGTCATCGGGTGGCTCAGCACCCCGGCGGTCTGGTGCGATGTCATCCGTCCCATTCAGAGCGGCCGAGAGATCTGGCTCGACGACGCCGCAGCAACCCGTCCTTCGCAGGGGTCAGGGTGCTAAGGCCAGAACCGATGGAGATCCCGGATCTGCAGTCGCTCCGTGACGTCGGCCCCCGCGCTGCCGCCACCGGGCCCGCCCCTGGCGTGACCGCACGGCCGGCCCTCCTCGGTGCGACCGAGAGGACCACCGCATGACCCGCACCACGGCCGAGAGGACTCCCACCCGTCCCGGCGTCGGCACGGACCCCGCCGGCCTGCCGGTGGACTACGCCGGGCTGAAGGAGCGCTTCGGGCCGCTGTTCACGGAGATCGCCGCCGGCTCCCTGGACCGGGACCTCCGCCGCGCGCTGCCCTACGAGGAGGTGCGCCGGCTGGACCGGGCCGGGTTCGGCGCCCTGCGCGTCCCGGCGGCCCACGGCGGTCCCGGGGTCAGCATCGAGGACTTCACCCGGCTGCTGGTCGACCTGGCCGAGGCCGACTCCAACATCGCCCACCTCTATCGCTCCCACGCCGGCTTCGTGGAGTCCCTGCGCTTCCTGCCCCGGGAGCTCCAGGACGTCTGGTATCCGCGGGTGCTGGCCGGGGCCACCGTGGGCAACGCCTCCACGGAGAAGGGCGGCAACGCGCTCGGCACCCTGAACACCGTGCTGCGCCGCACCGCCGAGGGGTGGGAGATCACCGGCCGGAAGTTCTACGCCACCGGCTCCGTCTTCTGCGACTACACCCGCGTCTCGGCCGCCCTCGACGGCCGGGACGGACGCCGCTTCGCCGTCGTCGCCACGGACGCCCAGGGGGTCACCCTCGAGGACGACTGGGACGGTTTCGGGCAGAAGCTCACCGGCACCGGCACCGCGGTCTTCGACCGCGTGCGCGTCCCGGACGACGCCGTGCTGGACCGCGCCGCCGGCAGCGCGGAGGCCGTCCACGAGGCCGCCTTCTTCCAGCTCGTGCTGCTGGCCGTGCTGGCCGGCGTCGCCCGCGCCGCCCGGCGGGACGCCGTGGAGACCATCGCCGGCCGCCGGCGGACCTTCAACACCGGGCTCGGCCTGCCGTTCCGCGAGGACCCGCTGATCCAGGAGGCCACCGGCCGGATCTCCGCCAAGGCCTTCGCCGCCGAGGCCACCGTGCTGCACGCCGCCCGCGCCCTGGACGCCGGGATCGCCGCCGCCGTCACCACCGGCGCCGACCGGCCGGACTTCACCGGCGCCCTCCCGGCGGCGCTGCACGGGTCCGAGATCGCCGTGGAGCACGCCCAGGTCACCGTGCCGGAGCTGGCCCTCGGCGCGGCCCAGGACCTGTTCCTCACCGTGGGCGCCTCCGCCACGTCCACCGCCAAGGGCCTGGACCGGCACTGGCGCAACGCCCAGACCGTGGCCACCCACAACCCGATCGCCTTCCGCGCCCGCGCCCTCGGCGACTACCTCATCAACGGCACCCTGCCGGAGGGCCTGAACGCCATCGGCGACGCCAGGACCGGTGCCGGGACCGACGCCGACCGAACCCCAGGAGCCTGACGCATGCCCACCCCGCCCCCGACCACGATCCCGGCCCCGACCGCGGCCGCCGCGGGACGCACGAGCGTCGTCCACGGCAAGAAGCGCGTCCTGGCCTCGGCCTTCGCCGGCACCACCATCGAGTGGTACGACTTCTACCTCTACGGCACCGCCGCCGCCCTGGTCTTCAACGTCCAGTTCTTCCCCATGGCCACCGAGCTCGGCGGCATCGTCGCCTCCTTCGCCACCCTCGCCGTCGGGGTGATCGCCCGGCCCCTGGGCGGGATCGTCGCCGGCCACCTGGGCGACCGGATCGGCCGCAAGGCCCTGCTGGTGGCCTCCCTGCTGCTCATGGGCGTGGCCTCCACCCTGATCGGCCTGCTGCCGACCTACGAGGTGATCGGCTGGTGGGCCGTCGTCGGGCTCGTCGTCCTGCGCATCCTCCAGGGCCTGTCCGCCGGGGCCGAGTGGGGCGGCTCCGCGCTGCTGAGCGTGGAGCACTCCCCGGCCCGGCACCGCGGGTTCTTCGGCTCCTTCACCCAGATCGGCTCCTCGGCCGGCATGCTGCTGGCCACCGGGGCGTTCTTCGTCGTGCAGCACGTCATGAGCGCGGAGCAGTTCGCCGCCTACGGCTGGCGCATCCCCTTCCTGCTCTCGGCCCTGCTCGTGGCGGTCGGCCTGTGGATCCGCCTCGGCGTGGCCGACGCCCCGGAGTTCCTGGAGCACCGGGCCTCGGGCAACGTGGCCACCGCCCCCCTGCGGGAGCTGCTGCTCCACCACCGCCGCCCGCTGCTGGTCACGATCGGTCTGCGCCTGGCGCAGAACGCCGTCTACTACCTGGTGACGGTGTACATGCTGACCTATCTGCGGGACGTGCGCGGGGACAGCGCCTCCGGCGTGACCGCGGTGATGATCGCCTCCGCCATCGGCCTGTTCACCACCCCCTTCTGGGGCTGGCTGTCCGACCGGGTGGGCCGCAAGGTCGTCTCGGTGACCGCCTACGCGGCGATCGGCGTCTTCGGCTGGGTGCTGTTCGCCTTCCTCGACGCCGGCCCGCTCGCCCTGCTGCCGCTCGTGGTCGTGCTCGGCATCAACCTCGTCCACGACGCGATCTACGGGCCGCAGGCGGCCTGGTTCGCCGAGCAGTTCCCCGTGCACGTGCGGTACTCCGGGGTGAGCTTCGGCTACCAGGTCGGCACGGTCCTGGGCGGGGGGCTGATGCCGATGATCGCCGCCCTGCTGTTCGCCGCCGGCGGGAACACCCCGTGGCTGATCGCCGGGTACCTCTCCGGACTCTCCGTGCTCTCCGTCGTCGCCGCCCTGGCCGCGAAGGACCCCGCCCGCGAGCAGCGCGGCACCGAGCTCACCGACCTGCACGCCGGCTCCGCCCGAGCCGGCTCGACCGGGGCCGTCCCAGTTTCCGACGGCTCCCTCCGGACCGACTCCCCCAGGACCGGATCCGTCCGGGCCGACGGAGCCGCCGATGCCGGGCCCACCGCCGGGACCACCACCGAGAGGACCACCGTATGAGCCGCCCCCTGCTCCTGAACGCCTTCGACATGATGGTGCCCGTGCACCAGTCGCCGGGGCTGTGGCGCCACCCGGAGGCCGGGGTCGCGCGGTTCGACACGCTCGAGTACTGGACGTCCCTGGCCCGCACCCTGGAGGAGGGCGGCTTCGCCTCGCTGTTCCTGGCGGACGTCCCCGGCATCTACGACGTCTACGGCGGCGGCACCGAGGCCACCGCCCGCGGGGGAGTGCAGTACCCGCTGCTCGACCCGCTCGTCGCGGTGCCGGCGATGGCCGCGGTGACCGAGCGGCTCGGCTTCGGCGTGACCGCCTCGGTCACCTACGAGGCCCCCTACCTGCTCGCCCGCACCTTCGCGACCCTGGACCACTTCACCCGCGGCCGGGTGGCGTGGAACGTGGTGACCTCCTACCAGGACTCCGCCGCCCGGAACCTGGGCATGGACCGGCAGATCCCGCACGACGAGCGCTACGACCGCGCCGACGAGTACATGGAGGTCATGTACAAGCTGCTCGAGGGGTCCTTCGAGCCCGGGGCGGTCCAGGCCGACGCCGACGCCGGGGTCTTCGTGGACCCCGAGCTGGCGCACCCCGTCGGCCACGAGGGCACCTGGTTCTCCGTGCCCGGCCACGCACTGACCCACCCCGGCCCCCAGGGCACCCCGCTGCTGTTCCAGGCCGGCGCCTCCAAGCGCGGCCAGCAGTTCGCCGTCGACCACGCCGAGGCCATCTTCTTCATCGGGAACACCCCGCAGCTCGTGCGCCGGTGGACCGACGGCGTCCGGGCCGGACTGGCCGAGCGCGGGCGGGCCGAGGACGCCGTGAAGACCTTCGCCATGGCCACGGTGGTGGTCGCCGAGACCGACGACGAGGCCCGGACCCGGCTGGCCGGGTACCGCCGGTACGTGGACATCGACGGGGCGCTGTCCCTGTTCGGCGGCTGGACCGGGGTCGACCTGGCCGGCGCGGACCCCGACGCGCCGCTCGAGTACGTGGCCACCGACGCCAACCAGTCCGCGCTCGCGGCGTTCACCTCGCTGTCCCCGGACCGGACCTGGACGGTGCGGGATCTGGCCGAGTTCGTGGCCATCGGCGGCCGCGGGCCCGTCATCGCCGGGGCTCCCGGCACCGTGGCGGACGAGCTCGAGCGGTGGCGCGAGGAGGCCGGCGTCGACGGCTTCAACATCTCGGCGGCCGTGCGGCCGGCGGACCTGGAGCGGTTCACGACGATGGTCTCACCGGAGCTGCGGCGTCGCGGCCTGCTGCCGGAGCCCGGGAGCGTTCCCGCCGGGCAGACGCTGCGCGAGGCCCTGACCGGGGCCGGCCCGCGGCTGGCCGACGACCACCGCGGGGCGTCCTACCGCAGGTGACCGAAGGGAGGCCCGCGGGATCACCCGTGGCTCGGCGCGGTCTCCTCCTGCAGATCGTCGAGGACCCACTCCGAGAGCTGCCCGGCCGGGACGACGATCGTGCCTTCCCGGAGGCGCTCCGCGTCCTGCGCCGACAGCGGCTGCTCGAGGTCTTCGGCGTCGTGGGCGGCCAGCGCTGCCGCGTAGCCGGCAGCCAGTGCCCCCGCCCATGCCCGGTGCTGGGCGTAGCAGGGGTGGGTGGGGTCGCCGCTGCGCACCTCCAGCCACCGTGCCGGTCCGGGCACGTCGGCGGGGTCGGGCAGCAGGCGCTGGTGCAGCGTCCAGGTGACCTCGGCCCACCGGCCCGCGGGAGTCCCCACCATGGGGTAGTAGGTGGCCATCCACCCAGCGGGGGAGTGGTGGTGCAGCTCGACTGCAAGGGCCCTGGAGGTGGGGGTGTTCATGCCAACTTCCTGTGTGCGGCCGACGGATCGTGCGCCGGTGTCTGCCCGGGAGCCACGTCGGTCTCCCGGCCTGAGAACAGCTTAATGCTAGTTCCTCAAAATAAGCACTGAGTCGGCAATCGTGTGTGCAGGTTGAGCGGTGTGACGTCCGGGTGCCGTACGGGCCATGCGGTGCAAGGCACCTTGGTTTTGGGACCTCTCACATCCGGACGTGTCCTGTCGTGACTCGGAGGGCGCGGCGCAGGCCGTCACCACCTCATGGCGGCCCGCACCGCTGTGCCCCGCGGTCGGCATGGACGGGTGGCGCCGCCGCAGGTGCAGTCTCATCGACTTACAGGCCGGGGCGCCGACCACCGGTGCCTCGGGCTCGTCGCGACGGGTCGAGGTCGCGCCGCTTGTATCGGTGAGCTCGGCAACCCTCGCCTTGGCAGCGCTGTGCTCCCCGGCGACCACGTCGCTGGGGGCTGCTCGGCGGCGTCGGTCCGCTGGCATCAGGCATCCGGTCCGTGTGCCGTTGCTGGGAGGTGGGGGACGGAGGGCTCTAGTCTCAGAGGCATGTCTATGCTGCGGAGAATCGTGCCGGTGGCACGCGTCTCGGACGAGTCTCATCGTGTCACCACCTTCGAGCTGTTCTTCGACCTGGTCTTCGTGTTCGCCTTCACCCAGGTGACCGGGTTCATGGCCCACGAGCACTCCTTTCACGGCGTGCTGCAGGGCATGATCATCCTCGGGCTGTTGTGGTGGTCGTGGGTGTCCTTCTCGTGGCTGGCCAACCAGACGCACGTGGACGAAGGGCTCATGCGGTTCGGTCTGTCCGCCGTGATGGTGGCCGTCTTCATTGCCGCCCTGGCCATCCCGGAGGCCTTCGCGGATTTCGCGGGCGGACTCGACGGCCCGCTGGTGCTGGCAGTGTCCTACGTCGTCATCCGCATTCTGCACGTGGCCCTCTACGCCCACGCCGCCGGAGACGACCAGCCCCTGCGGCGCCAGCTGGCCAAGATGAACGCCGCGATGGTGCTCGGATCGATCCTCATCATCACCGGAGCGGTGGTCAACGGCTCCGCCCAGATCTGGTTCTGGGTGGCAGGGCTGATCGTCGACTGCGGGCTCACCTTCCTCACCTCACGGCGAGGTGACTGGCGGGTGCATTCGGCGGCGCACTGGACCGAGCGGTTCGGCCTGATCATCATCCTCGCCCTGGGGGAGTCCATCGTCGCCATCGGCGTGGGCGCATCCCAGGAGCCTGTCAGCGTGCCCATCCTCCTGGGCGCCGCAGCCGGCATCATGTTGTCCCTGGGTCTGTGGTGGCTCTATTTCGACGTCACTGCAATCGCCGCCGAGCACCGCTTCGCCGCACTGCGAGGGCCGGCCCGCGCCTCCGCCGCAGTGGAGGCCTACACCTACCTGCACCTGCCCCTGGTGGCGGGCATCGTCCTGTCGGCACTGGGGGTGGAGGACGTCCTGGCCCACGTGGAGGACACGGAGGGCTTCGGCGCCCTGGGTGCCACTGCCCTCTTCGGCGGAACGGCGCTGTACCTGCTGGGCAATACGGCCTTCTGGCGCCGTGTGGGCGGTGAGTGGAAGACGTGGCGCCTCGGTGCCGCCACGCTGCTGCTGGTGCTCATACCGGTTGCCGTCCACATCGCACCGCTGGCCGCCCTCGCACTGATCGTCGTGGTCGTCGCCGCCCTCGTCGCCGTCGAGAGCCTGCGCTATGCGACGAGCAGGACCGCGATCCGGACCTCCCACTGACATGCACATCAACCGGCAAGCAGGCAATCCCGTATCCGCCGGGCGGGGGCAGAGGACGCTCAACTGGCGAATTCCGGTGTGAAGAAAGCTCGTACTTCCGCCACTGGTACACGACCTTCGTGCGCCCGCCCAGGGGGCCGGAGCGGCCGTGGCCCTCGCTCCGCTGGCCTCCTGTGGTGATGGGGCTCAATGGAACGGTGACTCGTAGGACAAGGGTTATGAGGCAAGGGAGTTGTGAGACATTCCATGTCGAGACCGGTCATGCTGGGACCCCGGGTGATGCCGTGCAGGTTGATGCCGATCCGTGGAGGGCGGCGGTGCTCAGCGGTCGGTGTAGAGGTGGCGGTGCAGCCACAGGGTGAACCACAGTTGCAGCCGGGCCTGGTCCCAGACCGGGGCATTCACCACTAGTGCCTCGGGCCCATAGCGGTAGACCGAGTCGATCCCGTCCCGGTCGGTGAACTCGGTGATCATCTGTTCCACTAGTCCCGGGTGCTGGGTGGAGATGTCCGCGCGTAGCCCGACATCGAAGCAGTCGACCTCGGCGACTACCGTCGCCAGTGGTTCCTCGGCCGCCTCGGCCTCGGCGATCGGGCCTTCACCGCGCAGGGCGGTGATGGTGTGCCGAGTGTAGTTGAGCATCTCGGTCCCGCTCATCGGGTCGCGGCCGTGGGCGGACTGGTAAGCGCTGTAGATCGGCAGTGCGGGCGGGAAGATCTGGTGGCTGTCGGCGATCAGGACGGGATAGTTGAGCATCGGGTAGTCGGAGATGCGGTGCTCCCCGACGCGCCAGTGCGCGGCCGGGACCGCGGCCGTGGCGATTTGGGCGAGGTAGGAGGTGAACCCGTCGACCAAGGCCAGCGTCTGGGCCGGTGGGTGCGGGTCGACCAGTACCACGCGGCGGGCCCAGCTGGGCCAGGAGGGGCGTGTCGGGTCCTGCCCCAGCGGCCAGGGGGCCACACCGAGCTCTGCAGCCCGGCCGGTGATCCACTCCCACACCTGCGCCACGGAGCCCAGTGTTCCGTCGAGCACCACCTCGGGGTCGAGACCGCCGGCGGCCATGGCGGAACGCAGCTGCGCCATGGCTGGGCCACGTTCGGCGAGGAACTCATCCAAGGCAGCAGCGGCCTGGGACGGGCTCATGTCCTCGTAGAGCAGTTCCCCCATGGGCGTGACTGTACGCGATGCCCGGACTCGTTCGGGCCTGCGGGAGCCCTAGGTTGGTGACCCAGGGGGGGTGGGATCGATACCTGTCGACGTGAGCGGAGCGACGTCATAGCGGCTCGTCCTTCGATCATGAGAGCTGTGCGACAGATGGGTTGCGAGCCGAGTCCATGCTGTGGCTGTCACCGGATCACGTCTCGGTCCGGTCCCTGGTGATGGGCGGTGTGGCTGCCCCGGCGCCGGGGGTGGCACGGTGCGAGGGCTGCCGCACCCGAGTGGGGGGTGCGGCAGCCCTCGTGCTAGCCCGGAATAAATCGCCTACCCCGGGATCCTCATGCTGGCGTTCAGCGGTTGCCGGCGGTGCGGCGGCGGGCGAGGAGGGCGGATCCGGCTACGGCGAGCACCCCGGCCCCGGCCACGGCGTACCCGGCGGTGTTGCCGGTGTCACCGGTCTGCTGGGCCACCCCGGTGTCGGCGCCACCGTCGGGCATCGCGCCCATCTGCGAGGCCGAGAGCGTGCCGCAGGCGGCCGGCAGGGTCGCGGCCAGCGGCAGGTCGGGGTTGAGTGAGCTCTGCTTCTCGGCCGCGGCGGCCGGCAGCAGGGTCGGGTCCACGCCGTGGACCACGACCGAGGCGGTGCCGTTCTTGATCGCCTCGGCCGCCTCGGGGCTGACCTCGAAGGTCCGCTCGTAGGTGTAGGCCGACCCGCCCGGGAAGCGCTCCACGGCCAGACCGGAATCAGCGCTGGTGTCGCCCTCGGTGGTCAGGGAGGTGCCGATCATCCCGTAGAAGGGCTGGCCCTCCGGGGTGGAGACCACTCCGTCGCCGTCGGTGTCGGCGTCGGGTCCCGGGCACATGCCCTGGGCGCCGATGTGGAAGTGCTGGGCGTGCGGGAACGGCCCGTCCATGAACGTTTCGGCCGCCCCGGAGACATTGATCGTCACGGTGGCTTCGGTGCCGTGCAGGTCCACCATGGCCTGCCCGGTGGTGCCCGAGCCGTTGAGGGTGTTCAGGGTGGTCTGAAAGGACCAGGAGTCCTCCGCGTGCGCCGCGGCCGGGGCCGCGGCCATGGACAGGGCGCCCAGGGCGAGGGCGGGAGCGGCGAAAAGCATCTTCTTGTGCATCTGAGGTGTCCTCTCAAAGAGATGGTGGGGGTCACTCGTGCCGTTTACGACTGTACAGACAGTGAGCTGTCGATCAAGGGTGACCAAGCGGTAACTTGTGGGTGTTTGCGCAGGTCAGAGCGCATATTGGGGATCACGAGATGGCCGCCTCTCCCGCCTGGGTCTCTCGCGGGGACCGTGGTGCCGGCAGGTGCGTGCACTCATGGTTCGGCGCCGGCGGTCGTGCGGATGGGTGGCCCGGGACGATTTCTGCCGCACCGGGCACTATGCGGCAGGGTCCGGTGAGCCGGTGGTGGCAGATCAGCACCTGTTCCAGGTGTCCGGTGGGGGTGACGTGCTCTGCGGCGGCACCGACGGTGCGCGGTGCACCACCGCGGTCAGCTCCTGCACCCGGGGTTACCGAGGGTGGTTGCCCGGGGGTGGTCCCCTCAGGGCGTGGCCGGCAGGGCCGCGTGCAGGATGGTGCTCAGATTGTTCTCCGTGCGGCATGCCTGACGCTGCCGGTGGGCGCCGGTGCCGTCCTCCAAGATGCCGGTGAGCACGGACTCCACCGCGTCGTGCTCGGCGTGCTCGGTGAGCACCGGGTGCAGGTGCTCCAGCAGGTGGGCCACGACATCGCCGGCCGGAGTGGGGGTGCCGCTGTACGGGCTGATCAGCTGGCCCTGCACCCCATGGCGGCTGGCCTGCCACATCCAGGTGCGCAGCACCGCGGCACTGACCCGGGCCGGTGGGTGACCGGCCCGCCAATGGCGGGCGCTGGTCTCGACCAGGGCCCGGATGAGGGTTGCGAGCACCGCGGCGTGTTCGAGGTCCCAGCAGACGTCGGCGACCCGGATCTCCACGGTCGGCTGATGCTCGGACAGGCGGGCGTCGAAGTACAGCATGCCCGCATCCAGGGGCACGTCCGAGGCCAGCAGGTCCTCGCAGTGGCGGTCGTAGGCGTGCGTGCTGCCGAAGACGTCGGTGGGCCCGGTCGCCGGCCACTGGCTCCAGAGCTGGTAGCGGTAGCTGTGGAAGCCGGTGTCGGTGCCGTTCCAGTACGGGGAGTTGCTGCTGAGCGCCAGCAGGACCGGCAGCCACATCCGCATCCGGTCCAGGATCGCGACTCCTTCTTGGCGGGAGTCGGTCTGCACGTGGACGTGGAAGCCGCCGGTGAGCTGGTGACGGGCGGTGAGCTGGCCGCGGGCGGCGATCTGTTCGAAGCGGTGCTCGGGCACCAGGTGGGTGGTCACCGGCACCGGGGCGGTGGCCACCGCCACCGCCCGGGCACCGACCTCCTGGGCGGCGGCATCGGCCAGGGTGCGCCCGGTGCGGATGGTGTCCAGCTGCTCGCCCAGGGTGGTGCACGGCGGGCTAGTGACTTCCAGCTGCTCCTGCTGGAACTCGACTGCCAGCCGGTGTCCGGTGACGGCGGGCTGACGGTGGTGGTCGACGAGGTACTGCCCGACCGGCATCGGCTGCAACGAGGAGGCCTCGATCAGCAGCAGCTCCTCTTCCACACCGAATGTACGCACACCCACGATGCTCTCATCCCTGGGGGTGCTGCAGACACCGGCGGGGTGCTTCCCGCGGTCTTCCGGTGCCGGCTCCAGGGGCGTGGGTCAGGGCGCGTGGCCGGCCCGGCCTCTCGGGGGCAGGGCGCCCGGGGGTCACTCGGGGTTGTTCGCCTGCGCCGGGCTCTCCTCGTCCTCCTCCAGGCGTCGCTGGTCCTGGTCCGGGGCGGAGTCTGGGGATGCCTGCTGGGCCAAGCGGTGCTCGACGGCCTCGATGAACCGCTCCTCGGCCGCGGCTCCGGCCAGGCCGTCCGGTGTTGCGTCGGTGGATGCGGTGCGGCCTTCAGGCCCTTCGGGGCTCGGGTTCGCGGATCGGGGAGTGTCGGGGGTGGGATTCATGGCTTCCTCTGCTGCAAAGGTCGGAGACCGGACGGTGTGCAGCGACCGCCCAGATGTTGTGGGGAGGTGCGGGCCGGGGATCTCGGGGCTCCCTGCGCCGGCGTGGGATATGTCGCGGCGATGGGGCGCGGATCTGCCGATCACCTCACCGTTGCAGATTGCGGATTGCAGGGCGTGGGTCGGCCTCGGTCTCGTTCCTATCGTCTCCTGCCCCCGGACCACAAGCCCCCATGGGCAGAGAATCGACGGATACGGCCCCACCCTGACCAGCGCATTCGTCTGTGGCGCGTGCTCCCGCGGCATGGTGCGCGGGCGCCGGAGCAACCGGACGACATCCGATGCGCGCACTTACAGATGGTAAGGTGGCTTGTTAAATGTCGAGCGCGGACGGGGAGGTGACAGCCATGCGCAATGAACTGAAGGCCCTGCGGGCCGCCCGAAGGATCTCGCAAGGGCAGTTGGCCATCGCGGTCGGTGTCTCCCGGCAGACGATCTATGCGCTGGAGAACGACCGCAGCGACCCGTCCCTGCCGGTGGCCTTCGCCCTGGCCCGGTACTTCACCCGCCCCATCGAGAAGGTCTTCCACGAAAACGCCGGCACCCCGGCGACCGGGACGACACCCGGCCAGCGCCGCTGACCCCGCACCCTCCACCGGGTGCGCTCAGCGCCACCTGTCGCTCGGCACCACATCGCGGAACAGCACTGTAAAGGTGTGGGGCTACGGCATGCCGGCCGAGCACCGGACCGGACAGCAGCGGGGAAGGTGTCTCCGGTGGCCGGTGGCTGGTGAATACGGCTGCGGTTGCGGTAGCGGGCGGGAATCCTGCCGCCGGCCGGCGGGGTCGTAGGAATCGTGCAGGATCCCGGGTCTCTCAGGAACTTCCAGACCGGTGGCCGCGTCCGGCCCGCGGCGCGACCCTGCGGCCAGCCACCGCATAGGCGCCCAGTGCCTCATCCGAGACCGCGCACAGCGCCTGGCGCAGCTGCCGGGCATGGGCGCTGGAGAGATCGATCAGATACTCCTTACCACCCCAGCTGAACTGGAGGGTCTCGTCGGCCCAACCGCCGTCGAGGTCGTCCTGCAATCGTCCGTCAGATGCTCGAGCCATGGATGCCGCTCCTTCCCCTTCGATCGGGATGGGACCGTGGAGCAGGTTCAGCTGCGGTCGGAGTCGTCCTCGGCAGGTACTCCAGTGAACGCATCGTCACCTGATGCCTCCGTCGTGTCCAGGGCGTCCTCCGGTGCCGCGGCTTGAGTGCAGTTACCGGTAATCACGGTGCCTTCGGTCGTGAGGTCCACGTAGAGCATGCCGTCCTCCACGAACGGCTTCCACCGCCGGGTGGCCGTGGTGTCAATGCCGTAGTGGGCGGTAAAGGCCGTGGCCGAGACGATCGCCTGTCCCGGACCGCGCTCAGACCCGCTCCGCACCGCGTAGGCATGCGGGGAGAAGTCTTCGGTGGCGCGCACTGCCATGACCTGACGGTCACGGTCGTAGAGCAGTTCCACGGTATCGGCGTTGCCGATGAGGTCGTGGGCGGCCTTGTTCAGCGAGATCACCCGCGCTTCTGGATCGTCACGCTGGGCGCCTTCGCCAGCGGAGTCATCCTCTTGTCAAACACCTCGAACGGCATCGTGCCCCCTATGACTTGTAGCCGACAACAGTAAACGTCATCGCAACCATCGCACGTCATCCCTTGAGAGTCATGCTCGGCTCATTGCTGGTGTCTCTGAAGGCAAGGGATGCGAGACGTCTCATCCGAGAAATTTGCGCCCGCATGATTCCGCGGTTTAGCCTGTCTCGTAACTATGTGTTTTATACCTGTTCCTAGAATCGAATACTCAACGTTAGTTGCGAGACAGATGAGGTGGACATGGGGAAGCTGATCGGGTACGCCAGGGTGTCGACGCGCCAACAAGACGCAGGCCGCCAAGTGTCTGACCTGATGAACGCGGGCGTGCGGCGTGATGACGTGTACGTAGACAGTGGAGTGTCTGGAAGCCGTGCGTCCCGTCCAGCCTTCGACAAGGCGGTGGTTGCCCTCGAGGAGGGTGACACGCTGGTCATCACGACGCTGGACCGTCTGGGCCGCTCCACGCAGAACATGCTGGCCTTCGCCGAGGCGCTGCGGGGGAGAGGTGCCGGGCTGCGTGTGCTGAACCTGGGTGGGGGAGATGTGGACACCGCGACCCCGATGGGTTCGATGGTCTTCACCGTCATGGCCGCTTTGGCGCAGATGGAGCTGGAGATCAAGCGGGAGCGGATCACCGACTCGGTGGCCAAACGCCGGGCAGCGGGCAAGGATCTCGGTGGGCGGCGCCAGACCTTCACGGATTCCCAGATCCGCAATGCCGTCCGCCTGATCGAGTCCGGGGAGCCGGCCACCCAGGTGGCTCGGGACCTCGGGATGTCCCGGGCGACCTTGTACCGGCGGATCCGGGAGCTCCCGCAAGCGACCACCATCTGAGTCCGTTGGTGCCTGTGGAGATGGGGATGCATCGACCCTGAGAAACCGCCGTACCTGTGCGGGCTTTTCATAGCGCAGGATAAACGGGCATCAACCACACCGGGTTTCTCGCCGATGTACCGTCACCGCCACTGACGGACTCGCAAGAGTCGGACGCGGGACTGCTGACAAGGGCTCACCTGCTGGCGGTGACCGCGCGTGCGGCACGGTTGGCGGCCCCGGCAGAGCGCAGTAGCACCACGACCTCGCCGACCAGTGCGACAGCAGCCACCACGGTGCCGGTGTACCCGCCGCCCAAGACATGGACGACCAGCGCGGTCGGAACCCCTACCGCGGCTACCGGCACCATCTTCTGCACCAGGGGCAGGGCCGCGGCATGGCCGGCAACCCATGCCTCATCGGAGGCCTTGGTGTGACGGGTTCGAATGCCCGCCGATCCGTTACGCCCGAGGGCATCATCGGCAGCCCAGCGCACCACCGGGATGCTCGTCGCGGGGAGCACCACCAGGGCGAAGAGCAACAGAACGAGGCCGGCGATCTCGTCGGTCATCGGCAAGAACCTCCAAGCTGTTAGTCCTATCCACGCTACGAGAAGCCTGGTGCATTCCTGGCACCTCGCCCCGTCCGGCCCGTCAAGGATGGTTCCAAGAGTTCCTGCTGTGCAGTCAAGGTTCCTGACCGTGCCACTCGATGGATGCGGGTCCTGCTCGGCTCAAATCTCTGCGTTCACTCAGTTCAGTGCCGGGTCACGGTCCGGTTGCAATCGCATCTGCTCCGCCCGGTGTAGGAGCGGCCCGTGCTTACGGTGGGGACAGACCCCGGGGCCCGTGCCGGCCAACCGAAACCAGCCCAATAACCTCCGGAAGGCGCAATGACGACCACAACCCCAGGCCGCCGCCAGCAGCCAGCCGCCCCCAAATCCGTCGGAGCTCGGGTCAAGCCCCCTGGAGTGGTGTAGCGATCCTTCGTAGGGGAATTAGGCGGTGAGGGCGGTCAGGGAGTCGGGAATCACCTCGCTCCCGGTGTCGGCGATGGTGGTGAGCCGGCAGCGGGTGAGGACTTCGAGGCCGAGGTAGCGGCGGCCCTCGGCCCACTCATCAGTCTGCTCGGCCAGCACGGCCCCGACGAGGCGAACGATGGCCGCGCGGTTCGGGAAGATCCCCACTGCGTCGGTGCGGCGCCGGATCTCCTTGTTCAGCCGCTCGGCGGGATTGTTGGACCAGATCTGCATCCACACGTCCTTCGGGAACGCGGTGAAGGCCAGCAGGTCGGCGCGGGCGGCATCGAGGTGCTCGGCGACCGCGGGCAGCTTCTCAGTGACGTAGTCGAGTAACCGGTCGAACTGGGCGTTGACCGCTGCCGCGTCGGGCTGGTCGTAGACCGAGTGCAGCATCGCCTTCACCGCCGGCCACATGCTCTTGGGTGTCACGGCCATCAGGTTCGCCGCGTAGTGCGTCCGGCACCGCTGCCAGGCGGCCCCGGGCAGGTTCGCCGCGATCGCGTCCTTGAGCCCGGCGTGGGCGTCTGAGGTGACCAGCCGGACCCCGCCCAGGCCGCGGGCGACGAGGTCGGCGAAGAACTCGTTCCACGCCGCCCCGGTCTCGGCCGTGGCCACCCGCATGCCGAGGACTTCGCGGTGGCCGTCGCCGTTGACCCCGGTGGCCAGCAGCACGACCGCGTTGACCACCCGCCCGCCCTCCCTGACTTTCATGGTCAGCGCATCGGCGGCCACGAAGGTGAAGGGGCCGGCCTCGCCCAGGGGGCGGTGGCGGAAGGAGACAGTGATCAACGCCCTGTTGTCGGCCATGCGCGAGACCTGGGACTTCGACAGGGAGTTGATGCCGAGGGTCTTCACCAGCTTGTCCATCCGGCGGGTCGAGACCCCGGCGAGGTAGCAGTCGGCCACGACCGTGATGAGGGCGGACTCGGCCCTCTTGCGGCGCTCGAGCAGCCAGTCGGGGAAGTAGGTTCCGGTGCGCAGCTTCGGGACGGCCACGTCGATGGTGCCGATGCGGGTGTCGAGCTCGCGGTGGCGGTAGCCGTTGCGCTGGGTCACCCGGGTCGGGGACGGTCGGCCCCATTCGGCGCCGGCGACCGCTTCGGCATCGGCCGACAACAGGGCGTTGATCACTGTCTGCAGCAGTGATCGCATCAGATCCGGGGAGGCCTCGGACAGGGCTTCGCCGAGCAGGCCGGCAGGGTCGACAATATGAGGAGCGGTCATCGTGATGATGTCCTTTCGAGGGTGCTGTGAGAGGTGAACTCGAAAGATCTCACGGTGGCCGCGCTCTCGTCCGGAACGACGAGCAGGGCCACCGCGCTACACCACTATCGGGGGCTCAACTCGAGGGCTCTCCCCACAACGGAGAGGGTGAGTGCAGCCGCCCGGCTGGTGGGCATGGGAACCGGGCCCAGTTTCGTTTGCTCGAGCCCCAACAGGTCCAAGCGCGCTTGGGGGAGCGAGTCGACCACCGCAGCGAACAGGGCTCGATAGCCCGGAATCAGCCAGGAGTCCAAGGGAGGTCTGCGCAAGAACCGCACGACGTCGTCCACCCGCGGCCCGCCCGTCAACCGGTCGTCGAAGGAGCGCAGGCGGGCGTCGAGTTCCGCCTCCGAACGCGGCGGGGCCGGCACGCCCATGAGCTCGCCGGCTACCGCCCACTCCCGCACATACGCGTCCGCACCGCCCGGGATCTCGCCGCCCCAC